>JAGRJX010000053.1:0-2528 GCA_020442545.1 Lysobacterales bacterium | reverse complement strand
CCCAACCTACAGCGCTACACCGCCCAGGCCATCGATTTCCGTGATCGCCGCTGGACACCCAACCAATACGCTGCCGTTGGAAATCGCACGCCGGTTCCGGCTTTCCTCCGCCTTCATTCCGGTTCTTGAAAGTAGGTTGGGGCGAGGCACGAACCCCAACATCATCGCCAGATCACCGTTCGTGTTGGGGTTCATCCCTCACCCCAACCTACAGCGCTACACCGCCCGGGCCACTCGTTCCCATGATCGCCGCCGCCGCGAAGGCGCTGGTCGAGGCCCGCGACCGCTGGCTGAATCCGCCGGAATGGGTGGACTGGGTTTGCACGCCCGGGGAAGAAGCCGCCGACTTCCCCGCCCGCCCGGTCACCAAACCCGGCCATGAAGCCGACCTCAAGAAGCGCACCCTGACAAACCTCTACAACGCCCGCCCCGCCTGGCTCGACTTGCTGCACCGCGCACTCGACGAAGCCGTCGCCAGCGCCTACGGCTGGGAATGGCCACTCACCGACAACGATATCCTCCGCCGCCTGTTCGACCTCAACCAGCAGCGCAGCACGTAGGCCGGTTCAAGCGCCAACGGCGTGGAACCGACAGCCAACCTTCCCCGTTCGTGGTGAGCCTGTCGAACCATGAACCACGAGCCAACCCGACACCCGTCGTTCCACCGCTGCGCGGCTTGAACCGACCTGCATGACTCGCGGTTCATCGAAAGCTGGATCGCAGGGCGGCTCAGCGAATCGAGCCTGGGTGCAGGTTCGAATCCTGCCGCCGACCGGCATTGCGTTGACCTGCCGTACTTCAACCCAGCCGATAGCCAAGCTGGTCGAGCAGCTTGCGGGCGTCGCGGTCGATGCGCTTGAGTGTCGGTGGCAGCGGGCGATCGGTACGGACAGCGCGGGTGCAGTCCGGCAGCAGGTCGATGGCCTCACCGATGAGGTCCAGCACGGGTTGCTGCGGCTTGCCGCGCTTTTCGATCTGCGACTGCGCCAGCTTTTCGATGTGGCCGCAGAACCTGCCCAGGGTGAGTGCGCCGACCATCTGACCGGAGCCCTTGATGGTGTGGAAGCCGCGACGGATCGGCTGCAGGGTCTCCGCATCCACGGCACCGCTGCGCAGCGCCGGACGGGCCTCGGAGAGCATGCGGGTCAGTTCGTCCAGCTCGCCGATAAAAACGTCGCGCACGTCCGGGTCCAGCCGCTCACGCGAACCACGACCGAACCTGCCTGACAGCCAAGCGAACCAACCACGCATGCGAGGCCTCCCCACCCTGTGTCAAGCGAGTATCGCAGGGTGCCGGCGCGGGAAGAAGGTGGCGATGGGTGGTGCTAGCGGATTGCCGGCGAAACTGTCGACTGGGTCACAGACTGCCTGCACGAACCCGCAGTTTCGCTGTGATCGCCGTCAACAGCATGTATGCGAAGTCAGCCTCGTTCAGCGAATCCGCGCTACAGGCGGAAATCCGTGCCTGTGGTGATCTCACCCGCCGGCCAGCGCGGGCAAAGGGCCTCGACAACCTGCATCAGGTCGGCGAATGCATCCAGCGGATCGTCGTAAACGGGATGCGTGGACGGCTTGCCGGCGCCTGCCGACAAGGGTGCGATGTTCTTGGCAGAATCATCAGTCATTGAATCTGGCAAGGAGGTCATCGAGCAGTTTTTCCCGGTCGAAGATCACAAAGTATCGCCGCACCTCGCGCATGTCGAGTGTGTTTGCGTTGGATCGAAGCAGCGCCCGGATGTCGTCCAGGTCACGCGTGCGTAGAGGGTCGTTGACGAAGCCCTGCAGCTTGAAGGCCAAAAGTCCTTCTGCGCTGACCACCCGC
The DNA here is from genome assembly GCA_020442545.1 of Lysobacterales bacterium. Lineage (GTDB taxonomy): Bacteria > Pseudomonadota > Gammaproteobacteria > Xanthomonadales > Xanthomonadaceae > JACKOX01. Next base: position 706 of record JAGRJX010000053.1, on the reverse strand, counting down.
AGTCGTCCGAAACCGGTTTCGCGCAACTCAGCAGTCGTCAGCAGGCGACGTGCTTCAACACGGTGCGCAAAAAGGACATCCAGGCCTTCGTCTCCACGCAAGTAGTTGGCGGCATCCTCACTTCGATGAATACAGCGATAACCCAGATCAATCAGCAAGGTATGCAGGCGCTCGCTGTCGTCTGCGCTGACAAGAAAATCGATGTCACGTGTCGCGCGGACGACCTTGTGTGCAGCCAGCGCAAGGCCGCCGATCAGAGCTGGAGGTTGCGCCAGCACCGAAAATGCTTCGACTGCTTCGCGCATCTGCTCGACGAGACGCGACATCTTCAGATCACATGTTCCGTCGGTACTCGCCACCGACGTCGTACAGCGCGTGGCTGATCTGGCCGAGGCTGTGGGTCTTGACCGCCTGCATCAGGCTGGCGAAGACGTTTTCGCGGTTGCGCGCGGTGCGCTGGAGGAACAGCAAGCCCTCTCCACCCTCACCCGCCTCCCCCGACGGTAGCCGGGCTCGATCTCCCGCCAGCGGGAGAGGGAGTACAACCGAGTTGCGAAGCTGCTGGTAGCGCTGGACGTTGTCGATCTGCTGGCCTTTTTCTTCCGGCGTGCTGCGGATCAGTTCGATTTCGGTGACGATGTCGCCGCCGTGCTCCTTGGGCAGGAAGGTGTTGACGCCAACCAGCGGCAGGCTGCCGTCGTGCTTC
>JAGRJX010000322.1 GCA_020442545.1 Lysobacterales bacterium | reverse complement strand
TCGACCATCGGCAGGATGTACTTCCAGGATTCCTCGTCGCAGGGAACCATCAGCGACACGATCATGGCGCGGTCCGGCCAGTCGCGCTTGATCTGGCGAATCTCGCCCAGGTTGGTCGCCAATGGCCGATCGGTGATCAGCTCGATGTTGTTGAGACCGGCGATGCGCTGGCCGTTCCACTGCACCGCGCCGTAGCGCGAGCTGACGTTGACCACCGGCGGGTCCATGCCCAGCGTCTTCCAGACCACGCCGCCCCAGCCGGCCTCGAAAGCCCGATTGACGTTGTACGCCTTGTCGGTCGGCGGCGCGGAGGCCAGCCAGAACGGATTCGGCGAACGGATGCCGACGAAGTTGGTGCTCAGATCAGCCATTCGCGTTTCCCTCCGCGTTCTTCCCGGACAGCGCGCGGTCAATCGCCGCCGCGGCACGCTTGCCGTCTTCCACCGCCTGCACGGTGAGATCGACCTTGCCGCCGACGCAATCGCCGCCAGCCCAGACGCCAGACAAGGAGGTGGCGTAGTCAGCGTCAACGACCATGCGACCCTGATTGAGATTCAGCGACTCGCCATCGTTCAGGCCATCCGCCAGCATCACCTGGCCAATGGCCTTCAGCGCCAGATCAGCAGCGACGACGAAACGATCACCGCTACCGCGCAGCTGCCCGCAGGCGCCGACCTCGGTGTACTCGAACTCGACACCACTCAACGCATCGCCATCGGCGACAAAGCGAACCGGCTGCGCCCAATGGATGACGTGCACGCCCTGCTGCTGGGCGAAATCCTGTTCGTGATCGGTGGCGCTCATGGCATCGGGGCCACGACGATAGACCAGCGTGACGACTTCCGCACCCAGCTTGCGGCTCTGTACCGCAGCATCGATGGCCGTGTTGCCACCACCAATGACCACCACGCGACGTCCCACCGGGAAAGTCGACAGGTCATCGCTCTGGCGCAGCTCGGAAATGAAATCCACGGCGTTGCGAACGCCGGACAGCGACTCACCGTCAATGCCGAGCGCATTGACGCCACCCAGACCGATACCAAGAAACACGGCATCGAAATCGGCGCGCAACTGCTTCAGCGAAAGGCCGTCGCCCAGCGCCTTGCCGTATTCCATTGTGATGCCGCCAATCGACAGCAACCACTCGACTTCGCGCTGCGCAAAGCTTCGGCCATCGGAGCCAGGAACCTTGTACGCCGCGATGCCGTACTCATTGAGGCCGCCGGGCTTGGACTGGCGGTCGTAGACCACGACCTGATGTCCCTTCACCGCCAGCGCGTGGGCGCAGGCAAGACCTGTCGGACCCGCGCCGACGACTGCGATGCGACGACCGCTGTCCGGACCGCGCTCGAACAACTGCGCGTCATCGCGGAACACCCAGTCGGTGGCGTAGCGCTGCAGCGCGCTGATCTCCACCGGCTTGCTCTCGTCGGTATTGCGCACGCAGACACCTTCGCAGAGTTCTTCGGTCGGGCAGACCCGCGCGCACATGCCGCCGAAGATGTTCGCGCCTAGAATCTGATCGGCCGCGCCGCGCAGGTTGTCGGTGCTGATGCTGCGGATGAAACCGGGAATGTCGATACCGGTAGGACAGGCGGTGATGCAGGGCGCGTCGTAGCAGTAGTAGCAGCGCTGGGATTCGATCAGCGCGCGCTGGCGATCCAGCGGCGGCGCCACGTCATCGAAGTTCTTCGCCAGGCGGTCGCCACTCAGGCGT
>JAGRJX010000321.1 GCA_020442545.1 Lysobacterales bacterium | reverse complement strand
GTGCTGCTGCAGGTGCTGGACGATGGCCGTCTCACCGACGGCCAGGGCCGCACCGTGGACTTCCGCAACACGGTGATCGTGATGACTTCCAACCTCGGTTCCAATGTCATCCAGGACATGGATGCGGATTCCGTGGATGGCTACGCACAGATGAAGGCGGCGGTGATGGGTGCCGTGCAGGGACATTTCCGGCCGGAATTCATCAACCGGCTGGACGAGATCGTGGTCTTCCACCCGCTGCAGAAGGCGCAGATCCGTCAGATCGCCCGCATCCAGACCGAGCATCTCGCCAAGCGCCTGGCCGAACGTCAGATCCGGCTTGAGATTTCCGACAAGGCGCTGGATCTATTGGGCAACGTTGGCTTCGACCCGGTCTATGGCGCGCGGCCGCTGAAGCGCGCCATCCAGCAGCAGCTGGAGAACCCGCTGGCGCAGAAGATCCTCGCTGGCGACTTCGGTCCCGACAGCACCGTGAAGGTCGACACCGAAGGCGGGCATCTGGTGTTCGCGGTAGCTTGATTGTCATCGCCCGGCCAGGAGGGTCGAACTCCGGGCCGGGCCCTAGATCTCGGGCTGATCGTTGTCAGCTGCGTCCTTTGCATCCGTTGCCGGCTTTGCGTCCAATGACTCCAGGCCGCCACAGCTGCCGGCGGTCGGATCACCGCAGACTTCACCACTGTCGTTCGGATCCTTGATCAGTCCGCCACGTTGACTGCCGAACCCACTGCCCGGCAGCTGCGCCGGCTCGGCGGGCGCATCGGTTGTGGCCGTGGCATCGTTGTTCGTGGGCACTTCGGCATGCAGCGTCGTACTGGCGAAGCTGATCGCGCAGGCGCAACAGAGCGGGAGAAGTCGGCTCATCGTTTGGTCCGCTGGGAAATCCGGCCGGCAGTATAGCGGTGGATACTTGTCCAGCGTTGCCCTACACTCCGCCCCGCCTGAGGTGATCCACGTCCTGTTCCGGATGTGGATTGAAACGGGAATCCGGTGCGCGCTGATTGTTTTATCTCGCAATTCCGGAGCTGCCCCCGCAACGGTAGGTGAGTCCACTGGATCGCAATACGCCACTGCATGACATGCGGGAAGGCGCGGTCCGGGAAGGCGCAAGGCCTTCACTCACGAGCCCGGAGACCGGCCTGCGGCATCCTCATGACATGCGGTGGGCGTGTTCGTGGACAGTCCGCCCACGGGCCGCCCGTCCCCGCTCCTCCATTGCCTGTCGCCCTGAAATCGCTTCCGCGCGGGCAGGCGCGGACCAAGGAGCACTGCATGAAACGCTTGACCCTGAACTCCCTGACGGTCGCACTGGTTGCGGCACTGGTCACGTCGTCGTCCGTCGCACTGGCGCAGGATGACGATGCGCAACTCGAGCCTGTGGTGGTCACCGCGAGTCGTGGCGAGCAGTCGCTGGCCAACACGCTGGCTGCGACCACCGTCATTGATCGCGACGACATTGATCGACTGGAGCCGGATTCGCTGCCCGAACTGCTGCGCCGCATTCCCGGCGTCTCCATCAGCAACAACGGCGGCTTCGGCAAGGAAAGCTCGCTGTTCCTGCGCGGCACGGAGTCCGACCAGACCCTGCTGCTGATCGACGGCGTGCGCGTGGCCTCGGCCACTGCCGGCAAGGCCGCGCTGCAGGACATCCCGGTCGACCAGATCGAGCGTATCGAAGTGGTGCGTGGCCCGTATTCCAGCCTCTACGGCTCCGATGCCATTGGCGGCGTGATCCAGATCTTCACGCGCCGTCCGAAAGGCGAGACGTCAATCAACGGTCGTTTGGCCATTGGCAGCTACGACACTCGTCGCGCCAGCGCCGGCATCAGTGGTCGCGGCGAGCACGGCTGGGCATCGCTGCAGCTGTCCCACCAGCGCACCGACGGCATCAACGCTTGCCGTGGCTACGGCGCGCCGATCTTCGCCGGGTGCTACATCGATGAGCCGGACCTCGACGGCTACCGCAACAATTCGGTGTCGCTGAACGCCGACTATGACTTCAGTGACGCCCTGCGCGCCGAGATCAATGCGCTCCGCGCCAACGGCTTCAGCGAGTTCGACGGCGGCTTCGCCAACCAGGCCGACAACGCCCAGCAGGTGCTGGGCGGCAAGCTCAGCTACCGCACCAATGGCGGTTCGACGTTCGCGCTGCGCCTGGGCCGCCAGTCCGACCTCGCCGAGAGCTTTCATGACGGCGTCCACAGCAGCGACTTCAACACGCATCGCCGCGAAGCCTCGCTGCAGGTGGACAGCGATGTTGCCAGCGGCCGCCTGAGCGCCGGTTTCGATTGGCGTGGCGAGCGTGTCGACAGCGACACGGCCTTCGACCGCACCCGCCGTACCAACCGCGCGCTGTTCGGCCAGTGGCTACGCAGCGCGGAGCAATGGTCGCTGCAAGCCAGCGTTCGCCGCGACGACGACAGCCAGTTCGGTGGTGCGACCACCGGCAGCCTTCTCGGCGGCTGGAAACTCTCCGAAGGCCTGCGATTGACGGCAAGCTATGGCACTGCCTTCCGCGCGCCGTCATTCAACGAGCTCTACTACCCCGGCTTCAGTAATCCGGACTTGAAACCCGAACGTTCACGTAGCGCCGAGCTGTCGTTGCGCGGCCAGGGTGGCGCGCTGGACTGGTCGATCAATGCCTACCAGACGCACATCCGTGACCTGATCGCGCTGGACGCCAGTTGGGTCCCCGCGAACATCGACCGCGCCAGAATCCGTGGCGTGGAGCTGGAGGCCGCCGCCGACTGGGCCGGCTGGCGCTGGAACGGCAATCTCGCCTGGCTCGATCCGCGCAACGATGGCGGCGGTGTCAACGACGGCAACCTGCTGCCGCGCCGTGCCCGTGAAACCGCACGACTCGACGCCGACCGCGACCTGGGTGACGACTGGCAGTTTGGTTTCAGCGTCACCGCTGCCGGGCATCGTTACGACGACGGCGGAAACCTCAGTCGTCTTGGCGGCTACGCCACCACCGACCTTCGCCTCGGCTACACCGTCAACCCGGACTGGTCGCTGCAGATCAACGCCTACAACGTGTTTGATCGCGAGTACGAAACCGCCGCCTACTACAACCAGCCGGATCGTCACTGGTTGTTGAGTCTGCGCTACGGCGGCAACTGAGCATCACCACCGAACCTGTGGTGATCTGCCGAGAGCCGGTTTCTGCCACCGCTTCGGCGACCCGACCTGGTACCGGCTTGTGCCGGCCACCAGGGGAGGACGGGCAATTTCCCGTTGCCGGGATGTACCGCTGCCATCACCGCCGGTCTGGCGACCGGCGGTTCATCGGGTCGGGGACGGTGCGGGGTATGCCGACAACGTGGAGCGCGTCGCCCGTGATAGGGTGCTCGCGTTCTGTCGGGAGGCACGTCGCTGGGAGGCGAATTCGCATGAGCAAGATCGCATTGCTGGTCATGGTCGTAGCCGGCATGTTGTTGCCGGTAGCGCCGTCGGTGATGGCGGGCGACAGCGTCTCGCTGCTGGTAAATGCACGCATCCACACGGTCGATCCGGAGCGCCCCGAGGCCAGCGCGATGGCCTGGGACGCGAGCGGTCGCCTGCTGGCGGTCGGTGATCGGAGCGAACTGGAGGCGCGCTACCCGCAGGCGCAGCGCATTGACGCGGGCGGGCACGCCGTGACGCCGGGATTGATCGATGCCCACGCGCATCTGCTGGGGCTGGGACAGGCCAAGCGTCGCGTCGATCTGGTCGGTGCGGCCAGCGTGCAGGACAGCGTGGCGCGCACCGTCGCCTTCGCCGCTGACCAGCCCGGTTCCGGCTGGATTCTCGGTCGCGGCTGGGACCAGAACGACTGGCCGGTGCAGCGTTTTCCGACCGCCGCCGATCTTGATCAGGCGTTTCCTGATCGCCCGGTGTGGCTGCGCCGCATCGACGGCCACGCCGGCTGGGCCAACAGCGCAGCCATGCGCATCGCCGCGAAGGCCGCGGGCCGTGAACTTG
>JAGRJX010000052.1 GCA_020442545.1 Lysobacterales bacterium | reverse complement strand
AGTTCCGAGGTCTTCTGGATCAGGTCTTTCTGAATCAGGTCGCTGGCGACGGCGTTCATGGCATTCGTCCTGTGTTCAAGCCGTGGCTGCACGCGCGCAGCCGGGAAGAGACGAAGCGGAGACACGGCCAGCGGCGAATTGACGCGGCGGCGCGCGAAGCTTCCCTACGCCGGGATCAGCCGGATCAGGTTCGAAGGGTTTTTCTCAGCCTGCCGCCCGGCAGACACCCCCGCTTCAGGCCGTCATTGAAGCACGAAGCAGGGCATGGCGCAGCCCGTCTGTTGCCAATCTCCGGGTGGATGACCTGGATCAAGGCGCGCGCCAGGGCAATCGACGAGATTCGACGCCTTGGTCCAGCAGGTGCAGAAGCCCATGAACACGGATGTCGTTGTCGCCGGTGCCGGCCCATCGGGCCTCAGTCTCGCCATCGCCTTGTCGCAGGCAGGCCTGCGCGTCAGCGTCGTCGATCCCGCAGATGAGGCGGCGCTGTCGGCGCCGCCTGACGACGGCCGCGAGATTGCGTTGACGCCGTTGTCGCAGTCGTTGTTGCGCCAGTGGGGACAGTGGCAGCGGCTTGAAACCGGCGAGCAGCCACCGCTGCGCGAAGCCCGGGTGTTCGACGGCAGTTCACTGCGACCGATGACCGTTTCGCCGCCGTCCGGGCAGCCGCAGCTCGGCTGGATGGTCTCCAACCACGCGCTGCGCCGGGTCGCCTATGCGCAGGCACAGGCAGAAGGCGGTATCGACTGGTACCTGGGCCGCCGCCTGCAGCACGCCGGACGTGAAGCGGATGCCGCGGTGGCCGTTCTCGATGACGGTGAGCGGATTCCGGCGCGCCTGATCGTTGCCGCCGACAGCCGCTTCTCGTCGACCCGGCGTGCGGCCGGCATTCCTGCCCGCATGCACGACTTTGGCCGCAGCATGCTGGTCTGCCGGATGCGCCTGCAGCGACCGCAGCCGGGCGTGGCCTGGGAGTGGCTGGACTACGGCCAGACCCTGGCGCTGTTGCCGCTGGGCGACAACCTGGCGTCGGTGGTGATCACGTTGCCACCCAGCGCCATCGATTCGCTGCGCGACCTGCCCGAGGCCGCCTTCAATGACGACATCACGCGCCGGTTCCGGCAGCGGCTGGGCACCATGGAACTGGTCGGTGAGCGCTTTGCGTATCCGCTGGTCGGGGTTCATCCGGAGCGCTGTGTTGCGCGCCGGTTTGCCTGCATCGGTGATGCCGCGGTGGGTATGCATCCGATCACCGCGCACGGCTACAACCTGGCGCTGCGCGGCATTGCACTGCTGGCCGACCGACTTCGCGGAGCGCACGGGCGTGGTGTTGATATCGGTGACGATGCCGTGCTGGACGCCTTCCAGCACGAGTTCCGTGCGATCACCCGCCCGCTGTTTCTCGCCACGCAGGGCATCGTGCAGCTGTACGGTGACGATCGCCTGCCGGCGCGTGTGCTGCGCCGCGCCGGGCTTCGCTTTGGGCAGCACTTCCCGCCGTTCCGGCGACTGCTGGCACGCACCCTGGATGCCAGCGATCCGCGCCCGCCGCCGTGGATGCGTGTCGCCGAGCGCCTGCTGTGGCGGACGCCGCGTCCGCGATCGGATTGAGGTGCGCCGGACGCGCTCTGGCCGCGCCTCATGCACGTCGTTCATGCGTCCCGGTGCGCGTTCATTCCGCTCCGCCGCAAGCATCCCGTTGCCTACGCCGACCTTCGTTGTCGGTCTCGTCCATGGGCGGTGATCGGATTTCCCTCGTTCTGACGCTTTGTTGATCAGGAGGCACCGACGCGCTCCGGACGGTGCGGTTTCTGCCGCGACCGGAAGCAGCCGCCGGCGTCACGGTTCCCTGGTTGCCGGAGGCATGCACCATGAAGCGTCGATCACCTTGGCCCGCGCGGCGGTCACTGGCACTGGCCAGCATGGCCCTGTTCCTGGGCGGCATCAGCCACGACGCTGACGCGGTCGACAAGATGACCCGCGACCGGCATGCCGGGCGGGTGTTCTTCCCGGCCGAAGGCAGCACCCAGACCTACGACAGTTTCATCGTCTATCTGCGTGACGATGCCAAGGCCGGTGACGACGGCAGTGCCAAGGCGCTGGCCGCGCGATCACGGCTGGACAGCCTGCTGGACGCTGCGTCGCAGCCGCTGGGGCTGTCGCTGCGGGCAGATCGCCGGATCAGCACCGGCGGTCATCTGCTCCGCGTCGAGGGAGACGCCCTGGGCGCCGGTGCGGCGGATCGCCTGCTGCTGGCGCTGGCCAGGGATCCGCAGGTTGCTTCCATCGAGCCGAACATCCGGCTGCACGCCCTGGCGCTGCCCAACGATCCTTTCCTCAGCTATCAGTGGCCGATTCTCGAGGCGACCGGCGGCATCAACGTGGAACCGGCCTGGGATTCAGGCGCGGATGGTCTTGGCGTGGTGATCGCGGTGATCGACACCGGGCAGACCTATCATCCCGACCTCGACAACGGCCAGCCGTTTCCGAACAACAAGACGCTGCCGGGCATCGACATGATCAGCGACCCGGCCAACGCGCGCGATGGCAATGGCCGCGACAACGATCCCAGCGACATGGGCGACTGGAACACGGCCAACCAGTGTGGCCCGGATTCGCCGGCGCATGATTCCACCTGGCATGGCACCCATGTCGCCGGCATCGCCGCGGCGTTGACCAACAACACCGAAGGTGTCGCCGGCGTGGCCTACAACTCGTATCTGCAGCATGTGCGTGTGCTGGGCACTTGTGGCGGCAGCACCGCCGACATTGCCGACGGCATCGTCTGGGCCAGCGGCGGTACGGTGTCCGGCATTCCGGACAATGCCACCCCGGCACATGTACTGAACCTGAGCCTGGGTGGCCAGTCGGCCTGCAGCACCACCTACCAGACCGCGATCAACACGGCACGCGCCAACGGATCAGTGCTGATCGTGGCCGCCGGCAACAGCAATGCACCGACACAGTTCTTCACGCCGGCCAACTGCAACGGCGTGATCGCGGTGGCGTCCAGCCGGCGCGATGGTGGTCGTGCCAGCTACTCGAACTTCGATCCGACCATTGATATCGCCGCACCGGGTGGCGACAGTGACGTTGCGCCAGCGAACGGCATTGCCTCCACGGTCAACACCGGCACCACCACGCCGTTGGCTGCCGGCTATAACTACAAGGACGGCACCTCGATGGCGGCGCCGCAAGTGGCCGGTGTGGCCGCGCTGATGATCGGCGAGAACTCCTCGCTGACGCCGGACCAGATCGAGACCCTGCTGATCGACACGGCGCGTCCGTTTCCAGTCCCCTGCACCCTGGGTTGCGGCAGCGGCATCGTGGACGCGAATGCCGCGGTTGCAGCAGCCACGGGCGGCACGATCACGAATATGCCGATGAGCGTGGCGCTTTACGGCTTTGGTCATGGCAGCGTGACCAGCTCACCGGCAGGCATCAACTGCGGAACGCAGTCCGGCACTTCCTGTTCGACGCGCTATGCGACCAACGCAACCGTCACGCTGCAGGCCAACGCGGCGCCGGGTTTTACTTTCTCCAGCTGGTTCGGGCCTTGTTCGAACAGTTCACCGACCTGCGTGGTGTCCATGCAGCATGCTGCCGAAGTCCACGCGCTGTTCGAGGCGCCGATCACGGCCTTGAGCAACGGGGTGCAGACCGGCAGCTTCGGAACCACCGGTGAAACGCCGCGGTACTTCGCGATCGATGTCCCCAGCGGTGCTTCGAACCTCGACATCAGTATCAGCGGCGGCAGCGGCGATGCCGATCTGTACGTTCGCCATGGCAACATTCCCGATGAAAACCACTGGGAATGCCGGCCGTTCCTGTCCGGCAACAACGAAAGCTGCACCTCGGCAACGCCGGCTGCCGGCACCTGGTACATCATGGTGGTCGGGGCACCGGATTTTTCCGGTACGCGGCTGACGGCCAGCTTCGCCACTGGCAGCGGGCAGTGGATTTTCTGCAGTGGCATGGAGGACGGCGATGCCTGTCCTGCGCCCTAGCAGACTGGCGGATCAGGCCGCCGTGCCGGGCGGCAGATAGGCGCGAAGGAAGAGGCGCACCACGCTGTCGATGTGCTCCTCGCATTCGCGCGCGTCGATCGACTCGCAGCAGCCGATCAGGCGGCGCATGTGCATCTCGCCCTTGAGCAGGCAGAAGAAATGTCCGGCACTGCGCTTCGGGTCATCCATTTCAAGCTGTCCCCTGGCGACGGCATCGCGGAACACCGCTTCCATCTCGGCCAGCGTGCGCTTCGGGCCGGCCTCGTAGAATCGCTGCGCCATTTCCGGATTGGATTGCGCCTGCGCGGCCATCACCCGGAACAGCTCGATGGCCTCCGGCCCGGTCGCCAGCGCGTGGAAACTCCTGGCGATCCGACGAAGCCGCGGTCCGATGCCTTCATCGGCCGAACCGGGCCGGAACAGCGTTGCCGGGAGCTGTTCGTCGCAGCGTGCCTCGACCGCAGCCGCGAACAGCGACTCCTTGTCCTTGAAATGACTGTAGACGGTCAGCTTGGACACGCCCGCCTCAGCGGCGATGACGTCCATGCTGACCCCGTCGTAGCTGCGCTCCAGGAACAGGCGCTTGGCCGCATCGAGGATGGCGGCGCGCTTTTCGAGGTCTTTGGGTCGGCCGGGGCCGGCGCTTCGGGCTGCTGCGGTCATGCGGAAAATCGTCTGGCTAAGGAAGCGGTTTAATTATTGGACTGATGGGTTTACTTTCAGGAAGGCCCATTTTACTATACCGACCAGTTCAATTACAGCGGACGACATCACATGTCCCGTAAAACAAGCCCTTCCCGCCGTTTCATGGTGCCTGCGCTGCTGGCGACGGTCCTGCTGCTAAGCGCCTGTGGCGAGCAGGCCGATGCCCCGGAAATGATCCGCCCGGCCATCGTGGTCCAGCCGGACAGCGCCGGCATGAGGCTGACCGCGTTCTCCGGCGAGGTGCGTGCACAGCGCGAGCCGCAGCTGGCTTTCCGTATCGGCGGCAAGCTGGCCAAGCGCCATGTCGACGCCGGCGACCGCGTGAAGGCCAATCAGCCGCTGGCAGAACTGGACGCCGACGATGTCCGCCTGCAGCTGGACGTGGCGCGCGCCGGCCTGCATGCCGCCGAAGCCGACCTTAAGCTCGCAGCGTCAGAGCGCGAGCGCTACCAGTCACTGCTGCAGCGTGGCCTGGTCGGGCAATCGCAGTTCGACGCCCGCGAAAACGCCTGGCGTCTGGCGCAGTCCAGGGTGCAGCAGGCGCGAGGCCAGTTCGACGTGGCAAAGAACCAGGCCGAGTACGCCGTGCTCCGTGCTCCGGCTGCAGGCGTCATCGTCAGCCGGCTGGCCGAAGCCGGGCAGGTGGTTGCCGCAGGCCAACCGGTGTTCGTCATGGCCGAGGACGGCGAGCGCGAAGTCGCGATCAGCCTTCCCGAACAGGACATCGACCAGTTCAAGCTGGGCCAGCCGATGGTGATCGAACTGTGGTCGAAGCAGGGCAAGCGCTATCCCGGCAAGCTGCGCGAGCTGTCGGCCGCTGCCGATCCGCTGAGCCGCACCTATGCAGCCCGGGTGAGCCTGGAAGACCCTGCCGCCGCGGCCGAGCTGGGCCAGAGCGCGCGCGTCTACGTCGGCAACACGCCGACCGAAGGCCAGCTGTCGCTGCCGCTGTCGGCCGTTACCGCCGAGCAGGGACAGGCCTACGTCTGGGTGGTTGATCCGCAGAGCCACAAGGTGCAGCGCCGCGATGTACGCACCGGCGCCTACGGCGAGAGCAGCGTGCCGATCCTCGACGGCGTCGAGCCCGGCGAATGGGTGGTAGCCGCCGGCGTGCACATGCTGCGTGCCGGGCAGAAGATCCGGCCCATCGACGGTGACAACCGCCGCGTGAACCTCGCCGCCGCGCCCTGAGGCGTGGATCGGCAGCAAGCATCAGTGGGGACTGATTGATGTCGAACCGGACCGGCGACCGCACTGGCGCCACCAGCCATGGCCGCTTCAATCTGAGCGAATGGGCGCTGCACAACCGCGGTCTGGTGCTCTACGCCATGATCGCGCTGGCCATCATTGGCGCCTGGAGCTACCTGCGTCTGGGCCAGAGCGAGGATCCGCCATTCACCTTCAAGGCCATGGTGGTGCGCACGCTGTGGCCGGGCGCCACCGCCGAGGAAGTTGCCAGGCAGGTCACCGAGCGGATCGAGAAGAAGCTCATGGAGACCGGCGACTACCAGATGATCCGCGCCTACTCGCGGCCGGGCGTGTCGCAGATCATCTTTGTCGCCCGTGACGACATGCGCAGCGCTGAACTGCCGGACCTGTTCTATCAGGTGCGCAAGAAGACCGGCGACATTCGCGCCCAGTTGCCGCCCGGCGTGATCGGACCGTTCTTCAACGATGAATTCGGCGACACCTTCGGCAACATCTACGCGCTGACCGGCGATGGTTTCGACTACGCCACCATGAAGGACTACGCCGAACGGTTGGAGCTGGAGCTGCAGCGCATTCCCGACGTCGCCAAGGTCGAGCTGATCGGCCTGCAGGACGAGAAGATCTGGATCGAGCTCAGCAACACCAAGCTGGCTACGCTGGGCGTGCCGATGACCGCCGTGCAGCAGGCCCTGGACGAGCAGAACGCCGTCGTCCCCACCGGCTTTTTCGAAACGCCAACCGACCGCGTGCAGTTGCGCGTATCCGGTCGTTTCGAGCGTGTCGAAGACATTCGCGACTTCCCGATCAGCGTCGACGGGCGCAGCTTCCGCATTGGCGATGTCGCCGACGTGCATCGCGGCTTCTCCGATCCGCCGGCGCCGAAGATGCGCTTCATGGGCGAGGACGCCATCGGCATCGCCGTGTCGATGAAGGCAGGCGGCGACATTCTCGAACTTGGGCGGGCGCTGGACCGCGAATTCGCGCGGCTGCAGCAGACCCTGCCGGTCGGCATGACGCTGGCCCGCGTTGCCGATCAGCCGCAGGCCGTGCGTGATTCGGTAGGTGAATTCGTGCGCGTGCTGGCCGAGGCGCTGATCATCGTGTTGCTGGTCAGTTTCTTTTCGCTGGGTTTCCGGACCGGCCTGGTGGTGGCGCTGTCGATCCCGCTGGTGCTGGCGATGACCTTTGCGCTGATGCACTACTTCGGCATCGGCCTGCACAAGATTTCGCTGGGTGCGCTGGTCGTGGCCCTGGGCCTGCTCGTTGATGACGCCATCATCGCCGTGGAAATGATGTCGGTGAAGATGGAGCAGGGTTATTCGCGCCTGCAGGCTGCCGGTTTCACCTGGAAGACCACCGCCTTCCCCATGCTCACCGGCACGCTGGTCACCGCCGCCGGCTTCCTGCCCATTGCTACCGCGCAAAGCTCTACCGGCGAATACACGCGTTCGCTTTTTGAAGTGGTCACGATTGCCCTGCTGGTCAGCTGGATCGCCGCCGTGGTGTTCGTGCCGTGGCTGGGCGACAAGCTGCTGCCCGACTTTTCCAGGAAGCATGGTGGTAGCGCGCACGAACCGCATGATCCCTACCAGACCCGCTTCTACCAGCGCGTCCGCAGGCTGATCGACTGCTGCGTGGAATACCGCAAGACGGTGATTGCGATCACCGTGGCCTGCTTTGTCGCCGCCGTGCTGCTGTTCCGCTTCGTGCCGCAGCAGTTCTTCCCGGCCTCGACACGCCTCGAATTGATGGTCGACCTCAAACTGCCGGAAGGCGCCTCACTGAAGGCCACCGAAGCGCAGGCAGCCAAGCTGGAGGCCAAGCTCAAGGGCCACCCCGGCATCGTCAATTACGCCGCCTACGTCGGCACCGGCGCGCCGCGCTTCTACCTGCCGCTGGACCAGCAGCTGCCGAGCCCGAACTTCAGCCAGTTCGTGCTGCTGACCGAGAACATCGAGGAGCGCGAAAAGGTTCGCAGCTGGCTTATTGACCTCTTCAATACCGACTTCAGCGACATCCGCGCCCGCGTGACGCGCCTGGAGAACGGTCCGCCGGTCGGCTATCCGGTGCAGTTCCGTGTGTCCGGCGAGCATATCGATGAAGTCCGCAAGCTGGCCCGCGAAGTTGCCGACAAGGTGCGCGCCAATCCGCATGTCACCAACGTCAACCTCGACTGGGAGGAACCCAGCAAGGTCGTGCGCCTGGACGTTGATCAGGATCGCGCCCGCGCGCTGGGCGTCAGCTCCGCGCTGCTGGCCAAGTTTCTGCAGAGTTCGCTGTCCGGCAGCCACATCAGCGAATACCGCGAAGGCAACGAGCTGATCGAGATCCTGCTGCGCGGCCCGGACAATGAGCGGGCGCGTCTGTCACTGATCGGCAGCCTTGCCGTGCCCACCGCGAACGGCCGAAGCGTCCCGCTATCGCAGATCGCCAGGCTCGAGTACGGCTTCGAGGAAGGCATCATCTGGCATCGCAACCGCCTGCCCACCGTCACCGTGCGCGCCGACATCTATGGCAAGGAGCAGGCAGCCAGCGTGGTGACGCAGATCGAGCCGACGCTGGACGACGTGCGCGCGGCGCTGCCCAGCGGCTACCTGCTGGAAACCGGCGGCACGGTCGAGGATTCGCAGCGCGGACAGCGTTCGGTCAACGCCGGCATGCCGCTGTTTCTCGGCGTGGTGCTGACCTTGCTGATGATCCAGCTCAAGCGCTTCCCGCGCGTGCTGATGGTGCTGCTGTCCGCGCCGCTGGGCCTGATCGGCGTTTCCGCCTTCCTGCTGCTGTTCCGGGTGCCCTTCGGCTTCGTCGCCATGCTCGGCACCATCGCCCTGTCGGGGATGATCATGCGCAACTCGGTGATCCTGATCGACCAGATCGAGCAGGACATAGCCTCCGGTCATACGCGCTGGCAGGCCATCGTCGACGCTACCGTGCGCCGCTTCCGGCCCATCGTACTGACCGCCCTGGCCGCCATGCTGGCCATGATCCCGCTGTCGCGCAGCGTGTTCTTCGGCCCGATGGCCGTGGCGATCATGGGTGGCCTGCTGTTCGCCACGGCGCTGACGCTGCTGTTTCTGCCGGCGCTGTATGCGGCGTGGTTCCGGGTTCGACGCGACGAAGCGGCGCCGGAGCGCGTTCAGGGGGCGTGATGCGCACGGTATCGGCCAGGCATTTGAAGCAAGAGCTTTCGACATCTGCTTTGCAGCTGCCGAGTGGCTTTTCTTTGTTTCGGCAAAGAAAAGTCACCAAAAGAAAGCCGACCCGAAGTCCGCGCATCGACGATGAAGCCGTCGATGTTCCCTGCGTTGCTCGGAATCCGGCGGCCGGCGCGAACTCGGCCATCCATGGCCTCAAACATGCGCGCCTTTCCCCGCCAGTTTCTTGCGCTACTCGGCGCTCCCACGGGACCCAAGAGCGAAAAGGCTGCATATCGCGAAGCTGTTCGGCCCCCCTCGGTAGCGGTGAGATGGAGACGAAAAGGCCCGAAGGGGCGCGTGCAGGACGCACGCGCGTTTTCGCCGATTCAAGGATGAATTGTCGAAAACCCCGGCTCCGACTCACGAACCTGCGAAGCAGGCGCGAACGCGGGGTGTCCTTCTCTTTGCCTACTTATCTCTTGGACAAGCAAGAGAAAGTAGGTCGCTGGCCCAACGGGCCAGTGAAAGCTCCTGATCCAAACAATGAACAAACTCTCCACCCTGAGAGTTGTCACATATCCCCGATGACTTCCGGCACTACGGAAACCCTCGCCCAGCCGCCATCCTGCCGCTCAAAGACCCGCATTGGCCCGGGAGCGGCTGAGGACGTAAAATTTGCGGCCTTTTCCCGTCTTCTGGACTGACCCGAGATGCCCATCGATTTCGACAAAGCTCGCCATGCCATGGTCGAGCAGCAAGTTCGCCCCTGGGAAGTGCTGGATCCGCGAGTGCTTGACGTACTGGCTGCGGTCAATCGCGAGGACTTCGTGGCGCCACGCCATCGCAAGCTGGCCTATGCCGATCTTGCCCTGCCGCTGGAACATGCTGAGGTGATGCTGAAGCCCGTGGTCGAAGGCCGTCTGCTGCAGGCGCTGGATCTGGACGAGCACGAGGAAGTGCTGGAGGTCGGGACCGGTAGCGGCTACCTCAGCACCTGCCTGGCGAAACTGGCGCGAGCGGTGGTCAGCATCGACATCCATGCGGACTTTGTCGAGCGTGCACGCAGCCGCGCCGAGCAGGTGGGCATGAGCAACCTGCGCCTTGCCGAGGCGGACGCACTGGACTTCGAGCCGGGTCGCCAGTTCGATGCCGTGGTGGTGTCCGGCGCGGTGGCGGAGATCCCGTCACGTTTTCGCGAGTGGCTGCGTCCGGGTGGACGTCTGTTCGTGGTGCGTGGCCGGTCGCCGGTGATGGAAGCCGTGCTGGTGACGCGCACCGATGAAGAGCGCTGGCAGGAAGAAAGCCTGTTCGAAACCGATATTCCGTACCTCCATGGAGCCGCGCCGGTGGCGCGCTTCACTTTGTAACGACTTGAACCAAGGACACACCATGACCCTTCGTCCCCTCAGCCTTGCCCTCGCCCTGGCCCTGACCGCCGCTGGCGCGTCGAGCCCGGCCGCCGCGTCCGACCTGATGGACGCTTACCGCATGGCGCGCGACAGCGACCCCCAGCTGGGCGCCGCCGAGTCGCAGAAGCTTGCGCAGGGCGAAGGTGTGGTGCAGTCGCGGGCCGCGCTACTGCCGCAGATCAGTGCGTCGGCATCGATTTCCGACAGTGACAGTGACAGCACGCGAATCTCCACGGTGCCGAATGAGGACGGTACGGTCGGCTTCGGTCTCAGCACCAGCAACAGCGATACCCGCTCGCGCAACTACAGCATCGATCTGCGGCAGAGTCTGTATGACCACTCCAACTACACCCGGCTCAAGGCCAGTCGTGCGCGCGCCGATCAGTCGTCGGCCGAGTACGAGGCCGCGCTGGATGGGCTGATCACGCGTACGGCACAGGCCTATTTCAACGTGTTGACCGGCATCGACAGCGTGGTGCTTTCGCGCGCCGAGCAGCGCGCAGTCAAGCGCCAGCTTGACCAGGCCGAGCAGCGCTACGAAGTTGGACTGACCGCGATCACCGACGTGCACGAGGCCCGAGCCCGCCATGACAGCGCCCGCGCCAACGTGATTGCCGCCGAAAACGCACTGGACGACGCGCGCGAAGCACTGTCCGAGATCACCGGTACCTGGATGGAGAACATTCAGGGTCTGGAGTCCAGTTTCCAGCCGGCATTGCCGCAGCCGGAGAAGATTGATGCCTGGGTAGCCGAAGCGCTGGAGAGCAATCCCGTGCTGCAGGCGCGGGAGTTGGCGGTTATTGCCGCCAATGAGGACATCGGCACCGCCCGCGCCGGTCACCTGCCTACGCTCAGCGCACAGGTCGGCTACAGCGACGGTGCCAGCTGGGGCAGCTTCACGTCGAATGGGCTGAGCTTCCCGGCCAACAGTCTGACCGATGGTCCGAGCATCGGCATCAGTCTCAATGTGCCGATATTCAGCGGTCTTGCCACCCGCTCCCGGGTGCGGCAGGCCGTTTATACCCGCGATGCGGTGGAAGACCAGCTGGTGCAGCAGCGTCGTGCGGTGACCCGACAGACCCGCAGCGCCTACCGAGCGTTGATCGCCGGCATCAGCAGCATCGATGCACGCACGCAGTCGGTGGTCTCCGCGCAGAGCGCGCTGGATGCGACCGAGGCCGGCTTCGAGGTCGGTACCCGGACGATTGTCGATGTGCTGCAAAGCCAGCAGCAGCTGTACACCGCGCAGCGCGAGCTGTCGCGAGCCCGCCACGACTTCCTGGTGAACACGCTCAACCTGAAGGCTGCAGCCGGCACCTTGGACGTTGAGGACATCAAGGCCGTCAATCAGCACCTGACCGTGAATGCGGAAGCGGCGCTGGCTGCGGCAGAGACCGAAGCGCTCGACGATTGACCGCGCCAACGGCCCGGCACGCGACGGCCCGCCAATGGCGGGCCGTCGTCGTCCTGGCCCGGCGCGACATCGCCACTCCCGACGTCAGAGTGCGGTCTTTGGACCCAGCAGGCTCTTGAGCATCGACAGGATCCGTCGCAGTGCCCCGCGCTGCGCCTCCACGGTTCCCCTTGCCCGGTTTCCCATGTGGTGGCAGCGGCTCATGTCGTCCAGCAGGCTTTCCACCGTTCGTGCAAGCTCCGCGTCATCCGCGACGCGCAGGCAGGCGCCACTTTCCATCAGCAGGTCGGTCACTTCGGTGAAGTTGAAGGTGTGCGGACCGACCAGTACCGGCACGCCCAGCGCCGCCGGCTCCAGCACGTTGTGGCCACCAATCGTGGTGAAGCTGCCGCCGACGAAGGCGACATCCGACGCCGCGAAGAAACCCAGCAGCTCGCCCAGGGTATCGATGACGAAGCACTGGCTGTCCGCAGAGGCCAGCCCGTCCTCGCTTCGACAGCTGGTGCGGAAGCCCATCTGCCGGCACAGCTGCAGCACCGGGCGGAAGCGCTCCGGATGGCGCGGCGCGATCAGCAGCAAGGCGTCGGGAAAGCGCCGCAGCACGCGACTGTGCGCGTCAATGACCTTTTCTTCCTCGCCTTCGTGAGTGCTGGCGGCAATCCACACCGGTCGCCGCTCGCCCCAGGCTTCGCGCCAGTCACGAGCCTGTTCATCAAGGAATTCCGGCACATCCATGTCGTACTTGAGGTTGCCGGCGATGATCACCCGCGACCGGTCCGCGCCCAGCTCGATCAGGCGTTCGGCGTCCTGCTGCGATTGTGCCGCCACCCATTCAGCGCAGCGGATCGCCATTCGCGCCAGTGGTCGCACCGGGCCATAGCCACGCAGCGAGCGCTCGGACAGACGCGCATTGGCCACCACGACGGGCAGTCCGCGCTCATGGCAGCAAAAGAACAGGTTGGGCCAGATCTCGGTTTCCATGATGATGGCCAGCTTCGGTCGCACACGCTTCAGAAAACGGCGGATCGAGGCCGGCAGGTCGTAGGGGAGATAGACATGGAACACGCTGTCGCCCCAGATGCGACGCACGCGGTCCGAGCCGGTCGGCGTCACCGTGGTCACCACCACCGGATACTGCGGGTAGCGCTCGCGCAACACGTCGATCATCGGTGCGGCGGCATTCACCTCGCCCACGCTGACCGCATGTACCCAAAGGCTTTCCTTCAGGCCGGGATCGGGGAAAAAGCCGAAACGCTCGGCCCAGCGCGACAGGTAGCCACGATGGCGAAGGCCGCGTATCGCCAGGCGATACAGGATCACCGGCGTCAGCACGTACATGGTCAGGTTGTAGATCACGCGCATCAGCGCGCGCCCGCTCCGTCTCAGCATCCGTGAAGGATAGCGGTTATCGTCGACCGGAAACCGCGGGGCCATCGCGACATGGGCGCAGTCGATAGAATGCGCCGGTGAACGACACCGCCCGACCGACCATCAACCCCGGCTTGCCAGGGACGCCGCCACGCGGCCCGGCGAGCTGGCCGCAGTGGCTGCTCTTGCTGCCGGCACTGCTGCTCGCGCATCTGCCGTGGCTGTGGCAGCGCGCCATCGGTCGAGGTCTGGGCTGGCTGCTGTATCGCCTGCTGCCGTCGCGTCGGCGCGTGGCCGCGCGAAACCTCGAACTGTGCTTGCCTGCTCTGCCGCCACCTCAGCGGCAGCGCCTGCTGCGCGAGAGCTTTGCCAACCTCGGGATCGGGCTGTTCGAGTTCATCCGAGCGTGGTGGGGCAGCATCGACGCGGTTCGCCGGCACACGGATGTCGAAGGGCTGGAGCACCTGAGAGCCGCGCTGGCTGAGGGCAAGGGCGTGATCCTGCTGTCCGGGCATTTCGTCACGCTGGAAGTGTGCGGCCGCCTGCTTTGCGAGCATGCGCCGGTTGCCGGTATGTATCGTCCGCACGGCCAGCCCGTTCTTGAGTGGGCAGTGCGCCGTGGGCGCCTGCGCTACGCGCCGGCCATGTACCCGCGTGACGCACTGCGTCCGGCGATCAAACACCTCAGGGACGGCGGGATTCTCTGGTTCGCGCCCGATCAGGAAACCCGACGCGGTGACAGCGTTTTCGTGCCCTTCTTCGGTCGTCCGGCCTGGAGCCTGACCTCGCCGCATCAGCTTGCACGCCTCTCCGGCGCCAAAGTCATCGCCTTCCATCATCAGCGTACAGCAGACGGTCGTGGCTACCGCTTGCGCCTGACGCCAGCGCTTCCGGATTTCCCGTCGAAGGACGCCCGGGCCGATACCGCCCGCGTCATGGCCGAGATCGAAGCCATGGTCCGCGCCGCTCCTGAGCAGTACCTGTGGATCCACCGGCGATTCAAGAAGCAGCCCGATGACCAGGATGTCTACAACGGGCCTGTAAACTAGCCTGTCAGCCCCGGTATCCATCGACCATGACCAATACAGCCACCAACGCCCTGATTCCCCCGCCGCTGCGCCGTCTGTTCGGCGCGACGCTGGAGCGAGCGCTGAATCGGGCGCTGGCGCTGGACCCGGAAGCGGCCAACGGACTGGCGAGACTCGACGGCCAGCGCGTCGGCCTCAAGCTGCTCAATCCGCCGATCGCATTGAGTATCCGGATTGAGGGCGAACGGCTTCGCGTGGGTCCGCCGACCGACGACGAATCCGATCTCGATATCAGCGCCAGCCTTGGCGCGGTGGTGTCGCGATTGCTGCCGGATGGTGACAGGCGTTCGCCCAGCGGCAAGCTGCGCGTGAACGGCGATGCCGAGCTGGCGCAACGCCTGCAGAAACTGGCGCAGGGTTTCGATCCCGACTGGCAGCAGCCCTTCGTCGACGTCTTCGGTGAAGTGATCGGCGTGCAGGTCGCCAAGGGACTGCGCGACGCACTGCGCTGGGGCCAGCGTCAGGGCGGCCACTTCACCCGTGACGTGGTCGATTACCTCACGGAGGAAAGCCGCGACCTCGCGCACAGGATCGAAATCGAGGACTTCAACGACGCCGTCGACAAGCTGCGCGGTGACAGTGATCGCCTCGAAGCGCGCATCAAACGGCTGACTGCACGTTTGCCTGGAAAAGCAGCAACGGAGTCCGACGCATGAGGCTGCCGCTGCGCATCCTCGGCATCCTGCGGGTGCTGCTGCGCTATCGTCTCGACGCCCTGCTTGACGACACGCCGCTGGCGCGCTGGCTGTCGATCCTCAAGCCCTTCGTGCCCAGGGCACGACGCGATATCGCTGAACTTTCGCGCGGTGCGCGACTGAAGCTGGCGTTGCAGGATCTCGGTCCGATCTTCGTCAAGTTCGGGCAGATTCTCTCCACGCGTCGCGACCTGCTGCCACCGGACATCGCCGACGAGCTGAGCTTCCTGCAGGACCAGGTGGCGCCGTTCCCCGGCGAGGAAGCCAAGGCGCTGATCGAAGCCGAGCTGGAACAGCCGGTGTCCAAAGCCTACGCGCGCTTTGATATGCAGCCGCTGGCTTCGGCATCCATTGCGCAGGTGCATGCGGCAGAATTGCCCGACGGTCGCGACGTGGTGGTCAAGGTGTTGCGTCCGCGTGTTCACGAGCGCATCAAGGACGACCTCAGTCTGCTGCGCGCGCTGGCCAAACTGGCCGAAAAGGTTGGCCCGGACCCCACGCTCACGCGCCCGGCGGAAATCGTCGCCGAGATCGAACGCTCGCTGACCCACGAACTCGACCTGCAGCGTGAAGGCGCCAATGCCTCGCTGCTGCGCCGCAACTTCCTCGGCTCCGACGACCTCTATGTGCCCGAGGTGTTCTGGTCGCACAGCACCGAGAAAGTGCTGACCATGGAGCGCGTGCGCGGCATTTCCTCGGATGACATCGAAGCCATCGACGCTGCCGGTATCGACCGCAAGAAGCTCGCTGCGAAAGGCGTGCAAGTCTTTTACCAGCAGGTGTTCCGCGACAACTTCTTTCACGCAGACGCGCACCCCGGCAACATCTGGGTCGACGCCACGCGGCCTGAAAACCCGCGCTTCATCGCGCTGGACTTCGGCATCATGGGCTCGCTGCCGGATGTCGACCGCTACTACCTGGCGGAAAACTTCACCGCCATGTTCGAGCAGAACTACCGACGCATTGCCGAGCTGCACATCGAAGCCGGCTGGATGCCGGCAACGCTGCGTCTGGACGAACTCGAAGCCGCCGTGCGCACCGTCTGCGAACCGTACTTCACCCGTCCGCTGTCGCAGATCGCGCTGGGCGAAGTGCTGCTGAAGCTGTTCAAGGTGTCGCGGCAGTTCCAGCTCACCATCCAGCCGCAGTTGATCCTGCTGCAGAAAACGCTGCTCAATATCGAAGGTCTCGGTCGACTGCTTGACCCGGACATCGACATCTGGGCCACGGCCAAACCGGTGCTGGCCGACATCCTGCGCCAGAAGCGCAGCCCGCAGGCCGTGGCGAAGATGATCCGCGAGCGGATGCCGTCGTGGCTGGCCGCCGCGCCCGACATGCCGCAACTGCTGCACGATTATCTGAAGCAGGCCACCACCGGCACCGCCCACCTGCGCCTGTCCAGCGACGACCTCAAGCGCCTCGCCGACGTCAGCCACACCGGCCAGCGGCAGACCGTGTTCGCCATCCTCGGCGTCGGCCTGCTGATCGTCGCCTCGGTGCTGTACGGGCTCGAAGCCGGCGGACCGAGCTTGCTGGGCCTGCCCGCCGCGGCGTGGATTGCCGGCATCGGCGGCATCGGCGCACTGATCGCCGCCTGGCCGCGCAGCGGTCGCTGATCACGCTGTGACCATCGATGCGATCAGGAGAAGTTTGAGCCGCTTCAATGCCACTGCCGTTCGTGGTGAGCCTGTCGAACCATGAACGAACTCCAATCTTCAGCTTGCAGGTTCAGGAACGCGCCGAACCAGCCCGCGATCCTGTACCGCGACGATCACATCGTGGTGGTGAACAAGCCGGCCGGCATGGCGGTGCATCGCTCACGGCTGGTTGGCCGCGATGACGGCTACCTGGTCGACTGGCTGCGCGAGACATTGGGTCAGCCGGCCCATCTCGCCCATCGTATCGACCGCGCCACCAGCGGCTGCGTACTGCTGGCGCTGGACAAGGACAGCGTTTCGACACTGGGTGAAGCCTTCATGTCGCGCGAGGTGGCGAAGTCCTATCTCGCCGTGGTGCGCGGCTGGCCGGAACCGCCCGATGCGCTGATCGACCATCCTATCGACGGTGGACCCGGCAAGCCGGAAAAGCGCGAGGCGCGTACCTGCTACAAAACGCTGGGGCGCGCCGAGATCGACGTTGCCGTCGGTGCACACCCGACGGCGCGCTACGCGCTGCTCGAATGCCAGCCGGAAACCGGCCGCTACCGGCAGATCCGCCGGCATTTGAAGCACATCAGCCACCACCTGATCGGCGACACCAGCCACGGCGACGGTCGCCACAACCGCGTCTTCCGCATGCTCGGCGTCCACCGCATGCTGCTGCATGCCTGGCGGCTGGGGTTCAATCACCCGTTGGATGGCCGCCGCATCGACGTCGAAGCGCCGCTGGATATCGAGTTCGGTCGTGCGTTGTCGGCGTTGAGCCTGAAAACACCCGGCTCCACCTAACATCCTGATTTACCTTGTAGGATGCGGTGCAAACCGCATCGATACCGCGTACAAATCGCGAGCGATGCGGTTTGCAAGCTCACCACATCCCACTCACTACGGCTTGAGTATAATATGCATTAAATACATATTGATTCCGTGGAAGTCGAATTCGATCCCGGCAAGGCAGCGTCAAATCTGAAAAAGCACCGGGTGAGTTTTGCCCACGCAGAGCAGGCCTTACGCGACAGCAACGCACTCACCATCGAAGACCCAGATGCCGAAGGCGAACGTCGAATGATCACACTCGGCATGGACGCATTGGGCCGGGTTCTGGTTGTCGTCCACACCATTCGCGGAGAGCGGACGCGACTGATTTCCGCTCGCAAGGCCAGCCGTGGCGAAACGGAGCAATACCATGCGTAGCGAATATGACTTCTCAAAAGGCAAGCGTGGCGCGGTGGTGCCGTCACCTGGCAAGACGCGCATCACCATCATGCTCGATGACGACATCATCGAGCTGTTCCGTCACAAGGCCGATGCCGCCGGCACCGGCTACCAGACCGAAATCAACCGCGTATTGCGCGAATATCTCGCGAGTGGCGGCAGTCCGATCACCCTCGATGCACTGCGGCAGGTGATCCGCGAAGAGCTGCACGCGGCGTAGGCTGGTCAGCGATGTCCACTGAGCGGGTCACGGCAGTGCCAGGCGTTGCCATGCTGAAGCGGGTGACTGCGTGATAGCTGCACTTTCAAGAATCGGTCGTTCCATCGTGATGGCGTTGGTATCTTCTGCATTAACATTGACCGTGCTGATTGCCTCGGGTGCTCGTTTTGCATCAGACCCTTCTACCGATGAGTCAGGTCACGCGGGTTTGCGGGCGTCATTCGCTGCGGACGAGCAGGTGCCTCCGCCACCACCGGCTCCCGTCGATTGCACAGCGCCCTTCGCTTGGCATTCGGACATTCCGTTGTTTGACGAAGTGGCGGATATTCGTCTGGCCGCAGCGAGCAGCGTGTTACTGCCAATGGAAGGGTAAGCGGACACCACATACTTGTCTCCAGATGGGCGCGGCGTTCGGGTTCCTTGGTATGCCAGCAACGATGATGGTTTCGCCGAACAGTTTGAGTGGCATCAGATTGCGAGTGGGCTGCAAATTTCCGCACGTCGCAGCGTCTATGCGTATCCCGAAATCTTCATGAGTAGCGAGTAAAGCCATGTCCCGCATCGAGTTCTTCCACGCACCGCATACCCGTTCCTCCGGCGTCCTCGCGCTGATGGAGGAGCTGGGTGCCGACTACGACCTGAAGCTGATGAGCATCAAGGCCGGCGACCAGAGCCGCGAGGACTTCCTTGCCATCAACCCGATGGGCAAGGTGCCGACGATCCGCCAGGGCGACGCGGTGGTCACCGAGCAGGTGGCGGTGTACCTGTTCCTCGCCGACCATTTCGCCGACGCTGGCTTGGCACCCGCCATCGGCGATCCGGATCGCGGCCCCTACCTGCGCTGGATGGCTTTCTACGGCTGCAGTATCGAGCCGGCAGTGATCGACAAGGCGATGAAGCGCGAGCCCGCTGCACGAGCCACCTCGCCCTACGCCAACTACGACACGGTGATGGCGGTGGTGAACCAGCAGCTGGCCAAGGGCCCGTGGCTGCTGGGCGAGCGCTTCAGCGCCGTCGACGTGCTGTGGGGCGCGGCGCTCAGCTGGTTGACCGGCTTTGGCCTGGTGGAGAAGACGCCGGCCGTTGTCGCCTATGTCGAACGCTATCAGGCGCGTCCTGCCGTGCAGCGTGCCGCGGCCAAGGATGCCGAGTGGAATGCGGCGCAGGAAGCGGCGGCGGGTAACGGCTGAGTTCTTCGCATGCTCCTCTCGAAGCTCCACCCTCATCCCAGCCTCGCTCCGCGCTCGGCCCTCGCCGGCACGGCTTGGGCGTTCGCTGGACATGCGGGCCATGGCCCGCAGGCATGTCCGCTCACCCCGCTCCCGGGAGAAGGAGACAAACAGCTGCGCCCCCTTTGCAAGTTCGGCTGACACTTGTCGCCATGCTGGTCGTCAACTCCCGCCTTCATATTCCGGAATCCGAGCTGTCGGAGAGTTTCATCCGCTCGCCGGGGCCGGGTGGGCAAAACGTCAACAAGGTGGCGACGGCGGTGGAGCTGCGCTTTGACGTGGCGAATTCGCCGAGCCTAGATGACTGGCAGCGCCAGCGCCTGCTGTCGCGGCGCGATCGCCGGCTGACCGACGACGGCGTGATGGTGATCCAGGCACGGCGTTTCCGCAGCCAGGATCGCAACCGCGAGGATGCCCGCCAGCGCTTGATCGACTGGATCGCGAAATCGCTGGAAGTCGACAAGCCGCGCATCGCCACCCGGCCCAGCCGCGCCGCCAAGGAACGCCGCATCCAGGCCAAGAAACAGCGCGGGCAGATCAAGTCGGGGCGAAAGAAAGGAAGTTGGGACTGAGCACCGTTCCATACGGGCCAGGGCAACGCTGAACAAGTATCCGCCACCGTCACCGCACGCCCGTCGTGCGGATCGAGTGGCGTCGGCGAAGGCAGACTGGCCGTCTGTCGAGACGACGGCGCGCTGGGCCGTGCGACGGGCGTGCGATTGGGACATCATGCCGGCGGCGGAAGTAGGAGCCGGAGACCAAGTCGGTCACCGACATCAGCGAGATCAAGACTTGCGAGGGCAAGCTGTAGCTGTGCATCGTGCTGGATCTGTTCGATCCAGCACATCGTGGGGATTCGATGACCGGAAGACTCACTCGGCTCCTGCATTGGACAGGGCTTGCCCATGGCCCTTATCGTGCGTTGTTGTCCGGTGACGCGGTCCGACGTCCAGAATGCAAAAGGCGTCGGACGCGGCGACCGCGGCTGCGCGGTCTAGGGCCTCCAGGCACTGCGCGCGCCGTATCGGGTCTTCACTACGACAATCCCAGTGAAAGGCGAGAGAAGGCTCGCACGACGCTAAATCATCAGTGCCGCGCACAGAGCCTCGACATGGCGTAGCTGCAGCGAGGTCGAAGCAATGAAGGATCGGACAGTATCTTCGGGGCATGACGGCCAACCGGGCATGCACCGTCGCAGACACAGCGTCGGCCTGCAGCTCTGGCTCGCCAGCCTGTTCCTCATGCTATGCAGCGCCGTGCAGGCCCAGAACGGGTTCGACCCCAATGCCAACGACCTGGTGTGGCCCGTAGCCAGTCAGGCAGACGGCAAGTTGCTGGTCGGCGGCGGTTTCACCCAGATCGACGGACAGACCGTCGCCCGCATCGTCCGCCTGAACACCGACGGAAGCCTCGATACCAGCTTCAATGCCAGCGTCACGGGCTCGCAATACGCCACCTGGGTCACCAGCATCGCTGTTCAGGGTGACGGCAAGGTGTTGATTGGCGGCACCTTCACCCAGACCAACGGGCAGGCACAGGCAAACCTCGCCCGCCTGAATACCGACGGCAGCTTTGACAGCAGCTTCACACCCGACGTGAACGACGCGGTGTTCGGGATGAGCTTTCAGGCAGATGGCAAGATTCTGGCTGCCGGCCGTTTCTATCTAGTTGATGGCACCGCCCACAGCGGCGTGGTTCGACTGAATGCCGCGGACGGCAGCGTTGATGCC
The DNA here is from genome assembly GCA_020442545.1 of Lysobacterales bacterium. GTDB lineage: Bacteria > Pseudomonadota > Gammaproteobacteria > Xanthomonadales > Xanthomonadaceae > JACKOX01. The sequence goes on along the minus strand of JAGRJX010000052.1, from coordinate 27,427 downwards.
AGCTTCGCCGATCCCGCGCTGACTGGTGGCGCTTCCCCAGGTGCACAGACGGTGGCTGTGCAGACTGACGGCAAGGTCGTGGTCGGCGGCGGCTTCCTGCAAATCCACGGACAATCGCAACCGTACCTTGCCCGGCTGAACATGGACGGCAGCCTGGACAACACCTTTAGCCCAAGCCTCGCCTTTCCGGAGCTCTCCGTCGTGGTCAACAAGGTGCTGGTGCAAGCCGACGGCAGGATCCTGGCCGGCGGCAAGTTTTCCATGGTCAATGGGCAGAGCCAACGCAATCTCGTCAGACTCAATGCGAACGGCAGCATTGACGGCGGTTTCGACGTCGACACCGACTGGGTCATATCGACCATGGCCCTGCAGCCCGACGGACAAATCCTGCTGGGCGGGGACTTCCTTTTCGTCGGCGGGAAGTCGCGCAACCGCGTCGCACGACTTGGCACCGACGGCAGCGTCGATCCGTACTTCGATCCCGACGCAAATGCCCAGGTTTTTGGCCTGGTCGTGCAGGCCGATGGCAAGGTCGTGATTGGCGGCGACTTCACCGTCGCCGGACATCGAACACGCAACCGCATCGCCCGCTTCAACAGCGACGGGACACTCGACAGCTTCACCTTTGGCAGCAATGCCGAGACGCTGGCCCTCGCCGTGCAGGCCGATGGGGCAACCGTCGTGGGTGGCGACTTCACCGAAGTGCTCGGCGAGCCGCGCGACTTCATCGCCCGCATTAACCCCGATTTCAGCCTGGATGCGACCTTCGACCCCGTCGCCAATGGCGAAGTGCGAAGCCTGGTCGTTCAGGACGACGGCAAACTGCTGGTAGGTGGTGACTTCACCGAAATCGCCGGTCAAGTCCGCCAGCACCTCGCACGCCTGAACCCGGACGGCAGTCTGGACCTCGCCTTCGACCCAGCGCCCAACCAGGCCGTGAACAGCATCGTCGTGCAAACCGACGGCAAGCTGCTGATCGGCGGCGCGTTCACAGAAATCACTGGCCAGCCGCAGCAATACCTGGCACGCCTGAATGCAGACGGCAGCCTTGACGGCGCCTTCGTCCCGACGGTCGACAACGAAGTGCTGAGCGTCGCCGTACAAACGGATGACCGGATCCTGCTGGGCGGCTGGTTCAGCTCGGTCGAAAGCCAGAACCGATCCCATCTCGCACGCCTGCATCCCGACGGTAGCCTCGACAGCAGCTTCGACCCCGGCGCCGACGACTGGATCGGCAGTCTGGTGCTGCAGCCAGACGGCAAGCTACTGCTGGCCGGTGGCTTCATGAGCGTCGACGGCCAGGTGCGCCATCGCATCGCCCGCCTCAACCGCGACGGCAGCCTTGATGCCGGTTTCGATCCCGATGCCGACGCTGCGATCGATAGCCTGCTGATGCAGCCTGACGGTCGCATTCTGCTCGGGGGCGCGTTTTCCAGCATCGCCGGACAACCACGCCATCACATCGCCCGCCTGCGCCTGGACGGGAGTCTGGATGGCGGGTTCGATCCCGAGGCAGACGGCATCGTGGGCGCGCTCGCCGTGCGTGACGATGGCAAGGTGGTGGCGGGAGGGCAGTTCGCGCGCATCGGCGGACGACTGCGCGACCGCCTCGCCCTGCTGAATCCGCAGGGTCGCCTCGACGAATTCGTCAACGCCGGGCATTACCAGGGCGAGTCCTACTACGTTCAGAGCCTGACCTCGCGACCGGACGGAAAAGTGCTGGTGGGCGGCCAGTTTCCCGTCCTTGCCGACAGTCCGCGACGCAAGCTGGCCCTTCTCGACGAAACCGGCCGCATCGATTCCGGCTTCGTTGCAGACGGCAATCCTCCCTTTGAGGGTTTTCCCAGAGTGCTGGCGATCATCCCGCTACCCGATGGTCGCTGGATCGTCGGTGGCAGTTTCACCGAGATCAATGGTCAGGCGCTGAGCTACCTCGCCCGCCTCAATGCCGACGGCAGCCCCGACCTGAGTTTCGTCGCCAACGCGGATGGCCCCGTAGAAAAGGTGCTCCCCTGGTCGGATGGCAAACTCATGGTATCTGGTGGCTTCAGCCAGATCGGTGGAGCGACGCGGCATCGCCTCGCCCTGCTCAATGCCGACGGTAGCGCCGATACCAGCTTCGACCCCGGCGTCGCTTTCAGCGGTGCTGGCAACACGGTCGACGCCATGGCCAAGGCGCCGGACGGCAAATTGCTGGCCAGTGGCTACGGCGCCATCCTGCGTTTGAATCCGGATGGCAGCACAGACACGACACTGTCGCTCAGTGGTGTTCTTGGCGCCAACAGCCGCGTCTATGGCATGGCCCAACAAGCCGACGGCAAGCTGGTCGTTGGCGGCGACTTTGGTCAGGCAAATTCCCAGTTCCTGAACCTGGCCCGCCTGAACACGAATGGCAGCGTCGACGCCAGCTTCAATGCGGGCGGCAGTGGTGATGGCGCTGACGACTGGGTTACCTCGGTTTCGCTGGACGCCGAAGGCCGCGCCATGGTGGCTGGCAGGTTCAATACCATTCGTGGACAGCCGCGTGCCGACATCGCGCGATTCAATACCGACGGCAGCCTGGATGCCGACTTTGATTTCACCACCGACCTGGACACCAGCGCGATGGTGCACCTCAGTCAACAAGCGGATGGCAAGGTCCTGGTCAGCGGAAATTTCACGCGCATCAATGACAGGACCCAACAGATGCTGGCCAGGCTCGATACGCCCGATGCAGCATTGCAGACACTCGATGCAACCCTGGATGGCAGCATCCACTGGCAGCGCGGCGGCAGTGCGCCCCGATTATTCGAGGTCTGGTTCGAACAATCGAGCGATGGCCAGACCTGGACGTCGCTGGGTCCCGGCGAACGCGTAGCCGACGGCTGGCAGCTGACCGGCCAGAGCCTGCCACGCAATCAGAACCTGTGGCTGCGTGCACGCGGCTACAGCATCGGCACCGGCTATCTCTCCGGGACAGCGGCGCTGATCGAATCGGTCCGACTGACGTATCTGGATGCCAGCCTCTTCGCCGATGGCTTTGAGTAGTGGGCTGCCGGCGGGCTGACGAATCCGGGCCCTGCAACCAGGGCAACGCTGAGCCAGTATCCACCACCGTCACCGCACGCCTGATTGAGAGTCATGCCGGTGGCGGATAGTTGTTCAGCCTTGCCCTAGAATGGCCGAATGCAGGATTCGCGCTACCCCTTTCTCGCCGCCTTACCCGACTGCGCGCCACGCAAGCACGGTGGCTTTGCCCGCGCCTTTGGCCGCTTCTGTCTTCGACTCGCTGGTTGGCGCATCGAGGGTGAGTTTCCGGATCACCCGAATCTGCTGATCATCGCCGCGCCGCATACCAGCTGGTGGGACGGCGCGTGGGGACTGATCGGCAAGCTCGCGCTGGGTCTGGATGTCTGCATCATCGCCAAGGCCGAGCTGTTCCGCTGGCCGCTGGGACCGCTGCTGCGCTGGCTCGGTGTGCGACCGGTGGATCGCAGCCGGGCCCACGGCATGGTCGGTGAAGCCTCCTCGTTGCTGCGCAACCACGAACGCCTGTGGTTCCTGCTGGCGCCGGAGGGCACACGAAAGGCGGTGCCGAAGTGGAAGTCGGGCTTCTGGCACATCGCCCGTGGTGCGGACGTGCCGGTGATGTGCGCGGCCTTCGACTACGCGAACAAGCGCATCTGTGTCGGGCCCACCGTGCGAATGACCGAAGACCGCGACGCCGACCTGCTGCGCCTGTACGCCCACTACGCGCAGTACCCGGGTGCCAACCCGCGTAACGATGGCTGGCGCAAGCTGGGTCGTGGAAGCGCTCCCGGTTCCGCGACGCAGGTTGCGTCGGAAGCAATCAAGGAAGTCGTCGAATGACGGATCGCACCGCCTTGCCGCTACCACCGTCCACGCCGCGCGTGCATGGCCGCTTCACCCGCTGGCTGGGTCGTAGCCTGCTGCGCCTTTGCGGCTGGAAGGTCGCCGGTGAGCTGCCGGATCAGAAGAAACTGATGTTCATCATCGCGCCGCACACCTCGAACTGGGACTTCATCTGGGGCCTGCTGGCGAAATGGGCGCTGGATCTGCGCGTGGAGTTCCTGGCCAAGCGCTCGCTGTTCTGGGGGCCGCTGGGCTGGTTCCTTCGCCGTATCGGCGGGATTCCGGTTGATCGCAATGCGCCGGGAGGCCTGGTGGAGACGGTGGCGCAGCGCTTTGCGCAAGCCGACAAGCTGTGGCTGGTGATCACGCCCGAAGGCACGCGCAGTGCGGTTGATCGCTGGAAGAGCGGCTTCTGGCGCATCGCGCGGCAGGCGCAGGTGCCGATCCTGTGTGCCTTCTTCCACTACCCGGAAAAGACCGTCGGCATCGGTCCGCTGTTCATGCCCAGCGAAGACATCGGCACGGACATGCAGCAGCTCCGCGAGATCTACTCGCAGTGGCAGGGCAAGCACGCCAGAGCCGCGACCACTGGAGCCACGTCGTGAGCATCGCGACAGCAAACTGCCTGTGCGGCGCGGTTCGCATCGAAGCCACGTTGCCTACAAAGTGGGTGGCGCACTGTCATTGCACGATGTGCCGATGCGCGCATGGCGCGGCCTTCGTCACCTGGGCCGGCTTCGAGGGTGAGCAATGCCGCATTGCTGATCCGGACAGCCGGCTGACCTGGTTTGGATCCAGTCCCGGCGCCGAGCGCGGCTTCTGTTCGCGTTGCGGCAGCACCCTGCTGTTCCGCTCGCAGCGCTGGGCGGGCGAGCTGCATGTTGTTGTCGCCAATTTCGACGGCCCGCTGGACCGTGCACCGCAGGCTCACGTGTTCTGGGACCACCACGTCGACTGGGTGAAGCTGGACAACGACGGCCTGCCGCGCAAGGTCATTGGTGGCTGAGCCATCAACTTGTCCGCGCCGACTCGCGCCCGCCGGCACGATTGCGCATCATGCGCGCTCAACATCGTATGGATGACTGACTGCCCATGACCGGAAGCCTGCTGATCGCCCTGCTGCTGCTGCTCGGATTCCTTTGCCAGTGGATTGCCTGGCGGGTGAAGCTGCCGGCGATCCTGTTCCTGCTGCTGTCCGGCATTGTGCTGGGGCCGGTGATGCGCTGGCTGGCGCCGGATTGGGCGTTCCATCCCGACGCCGCGCTGGGTGATCTGCTGTTCCCGTTTGTGTCGCTGGGCGTTGCTGTGATCCTGTTCGAGGGCAGCCTGACGCTGCGTTTCTCCGAGATCCGTGGCCTCGGCCCGGCGATCCTCAACCTGGTCAGCCTGGGTGCGGCCATCGCCTTTTTTGGACTGGCTGCCGCCGCGCACTACATCGGCGGGCTGGGCTGGTCCCTGGCACTGCTGTTCGGCGCTTTGACCTGCGTTACCGGACCGACCGTGATCGTGCCGATGCTGCGCAGCGTGCGGCCCAATGCGCGCATCGCCAACGTACTGCGCTGGGAGGGCATCATCATCGACCCGATCGGCGCGCTGCTCGCCGTGCTGGTGTTCGAAGCCATCGCGCTGGGCCATGGCGACCACGGCGTGATGGTGTTCGGCATCACCGTGCTTTATGGCAGCGTGATCGGCGTGGCTGTCGCCGTCGTGCTCAGCTGGCTACTGCGCCGTCACCTGGTCCCGGAATACCTGCAGAACTACGCCACGCTGGCCATGCTGCTGCTGGCCTTTGCCCTGTCCAACGCGCTGGCCGAGGAATCCGGCCTGCTCGCCGTCACCGTGATGGGCATGGTCATGGCCAACCAGCGCGCACTGCACATGGAGGACATCCTCGACTTCAAGGAACACCTGTCGACGCTGCTGATCTCGATGCTGTTCATCGTGCTCGCTGCGCGCCTGCACTGGCCGACGCCACAGCTGCTGATGACCGGCGGGCTGATTTTGCTCGCCGCCATGCTGGTGATCCGTCCGCTGTCCGTGCTGTTCGGCACCATGGGCAGCAACCTGAAGTGGAAAGAGCGCGCGCTGCTGGCATGGATCGCGCCACGCGGCATCGTTGCCGCCGCGGTCTCCGCGCTGTTCGCGCTGAAGCTGGAAGAGCAGGGGATGAAGGGCGCGGACGCGCTGGTGCCGCTGACCTTCCTGCTGATCATCGGCACCGTGGTCATCAACAGCGCCACGGCACGACCGCTGGCGCGCTGGCTGGGCGTGGCCGAGCCCGATCCGCGTGGCGTGCTGATCGTAGGTGCTTCGCAGATCGGCACCCTGGTCGGTGAATCGCTGCACAAGCAGGGATTTGACGTGCTGGTTGCGGATGATGACTGGGGCGGTATCCGCGCGGCGCGCATGGCCGGGCTGCGCAGCTACTACGGTGATCCGGTGTCCGAGCACGCCGACCGTCATCTCGACCTGATCGGTATCGGCCGCCTGCTGGCCATGTCCACGCGCCGCGAACTGAACACCCTGGCCTGCGTGCGCTACCGCCCGGAGTTCGGCAAGGAGCGTGTCTATTTTCTGCGCAACGTCAGCGCCGAACAGGGCAGGGGGAAAAAGGACTTTTCACAGCCGCTGCAGGCACCGCGGTTGTTTGGTGAAGACATCACGCACGACGAAATCAACGAGCGGCTGGACGAAGGCTGGGTGCTGAAGCAGACCCGCATCACCGAAGAATTCGACTTCCAGAAGTTCCTCGGCCAGTACGATGACAGCCCGCTGCCGCTGTTCGCGACCACCGACAAGGGTCGCCTGCGCATCGGCACCGGCCTCGACCGGCTCGACCCCAAGCCCGGCTGGGTGCTGACCTCGCTGGTCAACCCCGCAACCCGGCGCGAGCCGGCGACATCGCCCGGCGCCAGGGTGCCGGCAGCGGAGCCGGAAACCGATCCAAAGCTGCCGGAGTGATTGTCAGCCGGGGTCAGCGCAGCGCGTAGCTGAACTGCTGGCGGAACTGCTCGGCGAACTCGTCGTGGTCAAAGCGCTGGTTCTGCGTGCCGTGGTGCTCGATCTTGAGCGCGCCCATCAATGAGGCGATGCGGCCGGTGGTGGCCAGATCCATGTCGTTCATCAGGCCGTAGATCAGGCCGGCACGGTAGGCGTCGCCGCAGCCGGTGGGGTCGACGATGCGCACCGCGTTCGCGGCCGGAACTTCGATCGAACCCTTGCTGGTGTGGATCAGCGAGCCCTTGGGGCCGCGGGTGATGATGTAGGCACGCACTCGCTCGGCGATGTCCTTTTCGCTCCAGCCGGTGCGCTCCTGCAGCAGACTGGACTCGTAATCGTTCACGGTAACGTAGTCGGCCTGCTCGATGAAGGCGCGGAACTCCTCGCCATTGAACAGCGGCATGGCCTGGCCGGGATCAAAGATAAACGGAATCCCGCATTCGGCGAACTCGACGGCGTTCTGCAGCATGGCTTCGCGGCCATCCGGACTGACGATGCCGAACTTCACGCCTTCGACGTCGCGCACGTGGTTCTCGTAGGAGCGCATCATCGCGCCCGGGTGGAAGGCGGTGATCTGGTTGTCGTCGAGGTCAGTGGTGATGAAGGCCTGTGCGGTGTACAGGTCGGGCAGCACCTTGACCTGATCGAGACGGATCTCGCAGGCCTCGAAATGCTCACGATATGTATCGAAATCCTGTCCAACGGTTGCCATCGGGACGGGATCTCCGCCCAGAAGTTTGAGGTTGTAGGCAATGTTCCCGGCGCAGCCGCCGAATTCCCGGCGCATCCGCGGCACCAGGAAAGCGACGTTCAGGATGTGTACCTTGTCGGGCAGGATGTGGTTCTTGAACTGGTCCTGGAACACCATGATGGTGTCGAAGGCGAGCGAGCCGCAGATTAGCGCCGACATGTGGGATTCCCTGTAACGATCAGACAGCGACCGCCCGCGGCGGCCCGACCGTGCATGGTACCGGTTGTCGCCCAGCAGGGCGATTGGCGCGTATGCACAGCGTCGATTCCCACGAGCGCGGCATGCTGGAATCGCGACTCGATCACGAAATCCTGCAGCGTTGCCTTAACAACTCGCTAACCCGCGCCATTGCTTGCTTGCCGCTGTTTCGAGACGCCTGTACGCTATGGAATGATCTGAGCAACTCAACGTCGTCGCCACCGTTCTCCCGTCGTCCGAGTCGAAGTGGCGTCGACGTGGCTGTCCGTCCGTACTGCAAGTCGGCGGCGCAGTGCATCGGACGCGGGAGAACGGCCCAACTGGCTGCTGTTTTGCAATGGCGGGTAATGCCTCAAGGGCCCGCCAGCCGCACCGCGTGTCTTGCCAGGGCGGCCAGCATTGGCTTCGTCACGCCGCACGACTGGCCAACCTTTGAGGCATCATGGCGACGACGTTGAGTCGCTCAGAGCATCCCCAGACTCTTCAGCACGAATTGCGAGCGCACAGCATGTTCAAGAGCCTTCGCGGCCTTTTTTCCAACGACCTTTCCATCGACCTCGGTACGGCGAATACGCTGATCTATGTGCGCGGGCAGGGCATTGTTCTGAACGAACCATCCGTAGTGGCGATCCGCCAGGATCGCGGATCCGGGTCGGCGAAATCGGTGGCGGCGGTGGGCGCCGAGGCCAAGCGCATGCTGGGCCGCACGCCGGGCAACATCTCCACGATCCGGCCGATGAAGGACGGCGTTATCGCCGACTTCACCACCACCGAGGAGATGCTCAAGTACTTCATCCGCAAGGTGCACAAGTCGCGCCTGCTGCGGCCGAGTCCGCGGGTGCTGATCTGCGTGCCCTGTGGTTCCACCCAGGTGGAGCGTCGCGCGATCAAGGAATCAGCCGAGGAAGCGGGTTCGCGCGAAGTGTTCCTGATCGAGGAGCCCATGGCAGCGGCAATCGGTGCCGGCATCCCGATCCACGAGGCGCGCGGGTCGATGGTGCTGGACATCGGCGGTGGTACCTCGGAGGTAGCGGTGATGTCGCTGAACGGCATCGTCTATTCGCAGTCGGTGCGCATCGGTGGTGATCGTTTCGACGAGTCGATCATCAACTACGTGCGGCGCAATCACGGCACGCTGATCGGTGAGACCACCGCCGAGCGCATCAAGATCGACGTGGGCTGTGCCTTCCAGCAGGACAACGTGGAGGAAATCGAAGTCTCCGGCCGCAATCTTGCCGAAGGCGTGCCGCGCAACTTCACCATCAACTCCAATGAGGTGCTGGAAGCGCTGCACGAGCCGCTGACCGGCATTACCAGCGCGGTGCGCGCGGCGCTGGAGCAGACCCCGCCGGAACTTTGTGCCGATGTGGCCGAGCGCGGCATCGTGCTGACCGGAGGCGGCGCGCTGCTGCGCGACCTCGATCGGCTGATCTCCGAGGAGACCGGCCTGCATGTCCACGTCGCCGACGACCCGTTGACCTGCGTCGCGCGTGGCGGCGGCCGTGCGCTGGAGCTGATCGACATGCACGGCAACGACTTCTTCGCACCCGACTGAGCGAGCGTCGGGTCGCGACGATCCGGCGGCATCTGGCAGCAATCTTCCGGGCCGAACGCCCGCGTCATGACCGACTGATGTGACCATTACCGGCAGCAACTCCACGACCGCCCTGTTCGCCGAAGGCGGCGCCGGGACGCTGCGTTTGCTGGTGTACCTGGCGCTGGCGCTGGCGCTGATGGTGCTCGACCATCGCGCAGGCTATCTGTCGGATGTCCGTCGCCTGGCCGGCGTTGCCGCCGAGCCGCTGTATTGGGTTGCCTCCGCGCCGGGTCGCGTGCTGGGCGCGGCGCGCAAGGCCTTCTCGGACCGCCAGCAGCTGAATGCGCAGAATGCCGATCTGCGGGAACGGCTGATGGTGAGCACCGCTCAGCTCGGGCGCCTTCAGTCCGTGCAACGCGAAAACCAGCGGCTGCGGCAACTGCTCGATGGTGCGCAGGCGCAACATCTTGACGTGCAGCTGGTCGGTATCGCCGACGTCGACCTGGACCCGTTCCGGCACCGCGTCCTGCTGGATCAGGGGAGTCTTCGCGGGGTGCGAACCGGCCAATCCCTGATTGATGCCAATGGCGTGGTCGGGCAGGTGATCGACGTTTCCCCGCTGAACGCCACCGCGATGCTGATATCCGACCCAAGCCACGCGGTGCCGGTGCGGGTGGTCCGCAGCGGTGTGCGCGCCATCGTCTTTGGCACCGGACGCGTTGATCAGCTGCGCCTTCCCAATCTGCCTCCCAGCGCGGACGTGCAGGTGGGCGACGAGCTGGCAACCTCCGGATTCGGTGGCATCTTTCCGGCTGGCCTGGCGGTGGGGCGGGTGACGTCCCTGGCCACCGACGAAACCAATCCGTTCATCGTTGCCGAGGTCGAGCCAGCCGCGCGACTGGATCGCAGCGGCGAACTGCTGCTGGTCTGGAATTCGCCGGCGGCCGCGAGCGGTCCACCGGAAGCGCCGCCGATTCCGGATAACGTTTCGTCAACGGATACGCCCGACAGCGGGGCCCAGCCATGAGCCGCCATCGCGCTTCCGGGCGGCTGCTGTTGCTCAGCCTGCTGGCCGCACTGCTGTTGTCGCTGGCACCCATGCCGGACTGGCTGCAGCCGCTGCGGCCGTTCTGGCTGGCGCTGGTGCTCTGCTACTGGCTGCTGGAGGCCCCAGAACTGGTCGGGCTGGGCGTTGCTTTCGCGACGGGACTGCTGGCGGACCTGGTGTTCGGCAGCCTGATTGGCGAGCACGCAATGCGTCTGGTCATCTTTGCCTTCATCATCCTGCGTTTCCGCGCTCGCCTTCGCTTCTTTCCGCTCACCCAGCAGGCGGTGGCGGTGCTGATCCTGCTGCTCAATGATCGGGTCGTCAGCCTGATGATTCGCGGCGTCACCGGCGAAGCCTGGCCACCCGTGAGTTTCTGGATCGCGCCGCTGGTGGGCGCACTGCTCTGGCCCTGGCTGTTCCTGCTGCTCGATGACCTGCGGCTGAAGCTGCGCGGTGCCGGCGGATGAGGTCGCGGTGAAGCTGCGGATTGCCCAGCGTCGAGGTCAGCGACTGCGAGACGCACAAGCCGAGGCCCGGCTGTTCCGGCGTCGTGCTCTCTGGGGCTTGCTTCTGGCCAGCTTGCTGGTCGGTACGCTCGGCGCCCGGTTTGCCTGGCTGCAGGTTGTGCAGCACGAGGTGTACCAGACGCGTTCGGAGGACAATCGCATCCGCCTGCGCAGCATTCCGCCGTCACGTGGCCTGGTTTACGACCGCAATGGTCGACTGCTGGCCGACAACGTGCCGGCCTACCGCCTGGAACTGGTGCCCGAACAGGTCGACGAAATCGATGCCACCCTGTCCGCGCTGTCGGACGTGGTGTCGCTTTCCGAGGACGATCTGAGTCGCTTTCGCACCACGTTGAAGAGCAAGCGCCGCTTCCAGTCGGTGCCGCTCAAGCTGCGCCTGAACGAGTCGGAGATGGCCAGTTTCGCGGTCAACCGCTACCGCTTTCCGGGTGTGGAAGTCGTGCCCTACCTCACGCGGCGCTATCCCTACGGCGAGCTGTTTGCCCACGTGATCGGTTACGTCGGGCGTCTGGACGAGGCCGATCTGGAAGGGATGACTTCGCAGGACATCGCGGACTACGACGGCACCACGCTGATCGGGAAGTCGGGCATCGAGAAGCACTACGAAAAGGAACTGCACGGCAAAGTCGGCTACGAGCGTGTCGAGATCAATGCCGAAGGCCGTGTGCTGCGGGTAATCGAGCGCCAGCCGGCGGTGCCGGGCCGCGACCTGTTCCTGAGTATCGATGCGGATCTGCAGGCAGCGGCGGAAGCGGCGTTCGAGGGCCAGCCAGGTGCTGCGGTGGCGGTGGATCCGAACAACGGCGAAGTGCTGGCGATGCTCAGCCTGCCCAGCTACGACCCGAATGATTTCGTGTCCGGCATCAGCCAGCGCGACTACAGCGCCCTGCTGGCCAATCCGGGCCGGCCGCTGTTCAACCGCGCGCTGTCTGGTGGCTACGAACCCGGCTCAACGCTCAAGCCGTTCATTGGTCTGGCCGGATTGGAGCTGGGCCTGCGTCGCCCCGAGGACACCGTGCTGTCCACCGGCGCCTTCAAGTTGCCGGGGCAGGATCGCGAATACCGCGATTATCGCCGCGGTGGCCACGGCCGCGTGAATCTGAAAGAGGCCCTGGCGCAGTCGGTCAACACGTACTTCTACCAGCTGGCGGTGGACCTCGGTATCGATCGCATGGGCGAATACATGACGCGATTCGGATTCGGCGGCCCCAGCGGCATCGACCTGGATGGCGAGGCCACCGGCATCCTCCCATCGCGCGAGTGGAAGCTTCGCAACAGGCAGCAGGTCTGGTTCCCCGGCGAAACGGTGATTGCCGGCATCGGCCAGGGCTTCTGGGTGGTGACGCCGCTGCAGCTGGCCGAGGGACTGACGATGCTGGCCAACGGCGGCATCCGCTACCCGCTGCACTTGCTGCGTGCGGTCCGTGACGGCTTTGACTCCCCGGTGATGCCGCTGCAGATGCCACCGCCGCCCGCGTCGGTGGTGAAGGAGCCCGGCAATCTGGATGCGGTCCGGGAAGGCATGATCGCTGTGGTCCACGGCAGTACCGGCTCGGCGCACCGGGTCATTGGCCTTGATGCGCCGTACACCATCGCCGGCAAGTCGGGCACGGCGCAGCGTGTCAGCCGCACCGGCGACGAGTCGATCAAGGTCGATGATCTGCCGTTCGAGTTGCGCCACCGCGCGCTGTTTGTCGCCTATGCGCCTGCAGAGAAGCCGGAGATTGCCGCGGTCGTCATTGTCGAACACGGCGGCAGCGGTTCGCTGGCGGCGGCGCCGGTGGCGCGGCGCATCCTCGATGCCTGGGTGCTACGTGATCCTTCCGGCACAGCGGGCAACGATGCGGATGCGGGAGGCGGGTCGTCGCCATGAGAGTGTGGTCGAACGCCCGCCGCTTTGCCGGCCGTCTGCTGAAGCCGCGCATGGACCTGCCGCTGCTGCTGGCGCTGCTGCTGGTGATTGCGGTCGGCCTGCTGACCCTGGCCAGCGCCAGCGGTGGCAACGAGCGCCTGGTTGTTTCGCAGTCCGTGCGCATGGGTGTCGGCCTGGTTGCCATGCTGATTCTGTCGCGCATCCCGCCCGGCCAGCTGCGCCTGTGGACGCCGTGGCTGTTCGTCGCCAGCCTGCTGCTGCTGCTGCTGGTACCGGTTCTCGGGACCGGGCGAAGCGCGCGTTCCTGGCTGAATCTCGGCATCTTCTACCTGCAGCCTGGCGAACTGCTGAAGCTCACGCTGCCGATGATGGTGGCCTGGCTGCTGCATCGCGACCTGATCCCGCCGGGCTGGCGCACGCTGCTGCTGGCCGGCATCGTCATCGCCGTGCCCACCGGGCTGATCGCGGTGCAGCCTGATCTCGGTACAGCGATGCTGGTGGCCGCATCCGGTGCCTTCGTGGTGTTCCTTGGTGGCATCGGCTGGTGGCGCATCGTCGCGGTCCTTGGCACGGCGGCGGCGGCAGCGCCGATCGGCTGGCAGTTCCTGCGCGAGTACCATCGTGACCGCCTGCGTATGTTCCTCAATCCGGAGGCCGATCCGCTGGGAGCGGGCTGGAACATCATCCAGTCCAAGATCGCGGTCGGCTCCGGCGGCCTGTTCGGCAAGGGCTGGGGCCAGGGCAGCCAGTCGCGGCTGGAGTTCCTGCCCGAGCACACCACCGACTTCGTGTTCGCCGTGTTCGCCGAGGAGTTCGGCCTGTTCGGCGTGCTGCTGATGCTGTCGCTGTACCTGTTCATCGTGGGTCGCTGCCTGTGGATCGCCGCCAACGCCCGCGATACCTGGGGGCGGTTGCTGGGCGGTGCGCTGGCGCTGACCTTCCTGGTCTACGTGGTAGTCAACGGCGGCATGATCAGCGGCCTGTTGCCGGTGATCGGCGTGCCGATGCCGCTGATGAGCTACGGCGGCACCTCGGCGGTAACCCTGCTGGCCGGCTTCGGCGTGCTGATGTCGCTGCACGCGCATCGCAAGATGATGAGCAGCTGAAGCCGCGTTCAGCTTTGCCGACTGCCGTGACGGGCGCGCGCCGCGAAGCGTGTACCATTTCCGGCGTTTGACCGTTCCCACGAGCCGATCCCATGCACGCAAAGTCAATGTCCGCCCAGCTGGTTGCGCTGCTGTTGAGCCTTTCCCAGCTGCTGTCCTTGCCCGCTGCCGAAGCTGCTGCACCGAAGCGTTCCGCCGAAGCCGAGGCAGCCTTTGTCGATGAGGTCCACGGCAAGTACGGCGTGCCCAAGGATGTGCTGCGCCGTGGACTGGCCGATGCCCGCTACCAGCAGAGCATCATCGACGCGATCACCCGGCCGGCCGAGAGCATGCCGTGGTCGAAGTACCGGCCGATCTTCATGAACGACAAGCGAATCCAGGGCGGTCGTGACTTCCTGCGGGAAAACCGCGAGCTGCTGCTGTCGGTCGAGCGCGACACCGGCGTGCCGGCCAGCATCATCGTCGCGATCATCGGCGTGGAGACCAACTACGGCAGCATCACCGGCAAATACCGCGTGCTCGATGCCCTGTACACGCTGGGCTTCCACTATCCCAAGCGCGCCGAATTCTTCCGTTCCGAGCTCGGCCACCTGTTCGCGCTGGCCAACGAGGAGCACGTTGACCCGAACAGCGTGATGGGCAGCTATGCCGGCGCCATGGGCTGGGGCCAGTTCATGCCGTCCAGCTACCGTGCCTACGCGAAGGACGGTGACGGCGACGGCGACCGCGACCTGTGGACGTCGAAGGACGATATCTTCCGTTCCATCGCCAACTACTTCGTCGCGCACAAGTGGCGTGCCGGCGAGCCGGTGGCGGAGCCGGCGGTGCGCGCCCCCGGGGCCGCCGCACTCAATGCTGGCAACAAGAACCTCAAACCCGACCTGGATCTGGCGAAGCTCGGTGAACGGGGCTATCGGCCAAAGGAAGCGATGGGCAGGGACTGGCCGGCCAACCTGATCACGCTTGAGGGCGATACCGGGCCCGAGTACTGGATCACTTTCCACAACTTCTACGTGATTTCGCGCTACAACCGCTCGCCGCTGTATTCGCTGGCGGTGTACCAGCTGGCGCAGGCAATTGCTGCCGGCGATCCGGCCAACGGTGGTCCGGTCGCCGCGCAGTAATGCCGGTGACCTCACGCCCGTCGACTCGCGCCGCGCTGTGGCTGCTGCTGTTCGCCACGCTGCTGCTTGGTGCCTGCAGTCGGCAAAAGAAGCCCCCGCCGCCGGTGGCGGAAGGCTCCATGCGCAGCGAGCGCGCGGAAATCCCTGACGGCCAGCTGTACGCGCCGGAGATTGCCGACAGCGCGCCCGAGCACGCCCCGGACCTGTCCGACCTGGTCGAACCGACGCCGCGCACCGAACCGCGTTCGCGCTACGGCAACCACTCGCCGTACAAGGTGCTGGGCAGGACCTACCGGGTGATGGATTCGGCCAAGGGCTACGTCGAACGCGGCGTGGCCTCGTGGTACGGCAAGAAGTTCCACGGGCGACCGACCTCCAGTTTCGAACCCTACGACATGTATGCCTTCACCGCGGCGCACAAGACGCTGCCGTTGCCGACCTACGTGCGCGTCACCAACCTGGAAAATCAGCGCAGTGTGGTGCTGCGGGTGAATGATCGAGGGCCATTCGTGGCGGACCGGTTGATCGATCTGAGCTACGCTGCCGCCATGCGTCTGGGCGTGGTTCAGCGCGGCACGGCCATGGTCGAGGTGCGCGCCCTGGACGTGGACGACCCCGATCACGCCGGCGTCGCGGAACCCGCGCCGGAAAGCACGGTCAAAGCGTCGGTCGCGCGGGTGTGGCTGCAGCTTGGCAGCTTTTCCGATCGCCGCAATGCCGAGCGTCTGCGGCGCCAGCTGGAAGGACGTTTTTCCGGCGAGGCGACCATCCAGACCGCCACGGTCGAGGGTCGTCGGCTGTTCCGCCTGCGCATGGGGCCGTGGGAACACGCGGCGGATGCCGTGGCGCTGGAACGACAGATCCGTGACAGCGGCATTGCCGATCCACGCATCATCACCGACTAGCCACAGCGAACGACAGCGCCGGCCGGTTTCGTGGCGGGCGCAAGCACCAGCAAGGAGTTGTCCACCACCATGTACTTCCGCAATGCCCTCGGCGGCCTCGCCGTCTTGATTGTCCTCACCACCTCGATCGCTGTGGCGCAGACGCCGGCACCGACACCGACACCCGCATCAAGGCCGGCGCTGCCCCAGCCGCAGCCGCAGAGCGCGCCCACGCCGTCCGCACCATCGATTCCGGCGAAGAGCTACGTGCTGATGGATTTCGCCAGCGGCCGCATGCTCGCCGAGAAAAACGGCGACCAGCGCCTGGAGCCGGCCAGTCTGACCAAGATGATGAGCTCCTATGTGGTGTTCGAGGAAATCGCCGCCGGTCGGCTGAAGCGTGACGACCTGGTGACCATCAGCGAAAAGGCCTGGAAGACCGGCGGTTCCAAGATGTTCATCGAAGTCGGCAAGCAGGTGGCGGTTGAAGACCTGCTGCGCGGCATGATCATCCAGTCCGGCAACGACGCCACCGTGGCCCTGGCCGAGCAGGTGGCCGGCAGCGAGGATGTGTTCGCGCAGATGATGAACGGCACGGCCAAGCGACTTGGCATGGACAACACGCATTTCGTCAATGCCGACGGCCTGCCGGCCGAGGAGCACTACAGCAGCGCCCACGACATGGCGCGGCTGTCGCGGGCGATGATCGCCGAACATCCCGATGACTATGCGCTCTATGCCGAGAAGACCTTCGAGTGGAACGGCATCACCCAGCACAACCGCAATTCGCTGCTGTGGCGCGACGACAGCGTCGACGGCATCAAGACCGGCCACACCGAATCGGCGGGCTATTGCCTGGCGGCGTCAGCGGAGCGCGACGGCATGCGCCTGATTGCCGTTGTCATGGGTACGGACAGCGAAAAGGCGCGGGCCGATGCCGCACAGGCCCTGCTCAACTACGGCTTCCGATTCTTCGAATCGCATGTCCTGTACCAGCTTGACGCCGAGCTTGCGACTCCGAAGGTATGGAAAGGCGCGGTGGAAAGCGTCGCGCTGGGCGTCGCCGAGCCGGTGGTGGTCACCGTGCCACGCGGGCGCTATTCGGACCTCAAGGCCAGCATGGACCTGCCCAGGCAGATCATCGCGCCGATCCAGCAGGGCCAGCAGGTCGGCACGCTGAAGGTCAGCCTGGATGGCGAACAGCTGGTCGAGCGGCCGCTGCTGGCCCGGCAGTCGGTGGAAGAGGCCGGCTTCTTCGGGCGACTCAACGACAGTTTCTGGATGTGGTGGCGGGGCGACTGATCGTCTTGCTTTCCCCGCTGTCAGGCCGCATATCCGCAGAATGACCATTCATTCCGACAACCCCGACCACGGTTTCCAGTTTCCCGGTGACTTCGAGCTGAGCGCCATGGGCAGTGCCGACGCGCATCTGGAAACCGCGCTGCCGAAGCTGCTGGAAGCGGCCGGCATCCGCGTCCGCCACGAGACGGTGAGTTCGCGCGCCTCCAGTGCCGGACGCTATGTGTCCGTGCGCATCGGTTTTCATGCGACCAGTCGCGAGGACTACGACCGCGCCCATGAAGCCCTGCGCGAACATCCCGGGGTGAAGTGGACGCTGTGAAGCGGCGCTGCCAGGTTCGCGATCTCGGTCGCGTCGACTACGAGCCGGTATGGCGCGCCATGCAGGCATTCACCGACGCCCGCGACGAACACACGGAAGACGAAATCTGGCTGGTTGAACACCCACCGGTGTTCACCCTGGGGCAGGCCGGCAAGCCGGAGCACGTGCTGGCGCCCGGCGACATCCCGGTGCTCAAGGTCGATCGTGGCGGCCAGGTGACCTATCACGGCCCCGGCCAGATCGTCGCCTATCCGCTGCTCGACCTGCGCCGCCTGAAGATCGGCGTACGCGACTACGTGCATCGCATCGAGCAGGCCATCATCGACTCGCTGGCGCACTTCGACATCACCGCTGCTCGCCGCGATGGCGCGCCCGGCGTCTATGTCGGCGAGGCCAAGGTGGCGGCTCTCGGGATTCGCGTGCGTCGCGGCTGCACCTTCCATGGCCTGGCCTTCAACATCGCCATGGACCTGGAGCCGTTCGCTCGCATCAATCCCTGCGGTTTTGCCGGTCTGGCGGTGACCTCGGTGCTAGAATTGGGCGGTCCCGCCGCGATGGGAACGGTGAAGCCGGTGCTGCTGGCCGGGCTGGCCCGCCAGTTCGGGCTTGATCTCGAAGCCGCCACCGAGCCGCCGGCAATGCTCCCCGTTTCTCCCGTCGCCTGACCGTCCGATCATCTCTCGTCCTGCCGCCATGTCCGACTCTTCCGCCAAGACCAACGCCACCGAAAAAGGCATTCCGCTGCTGGTTGTCGGCCAGGCACAGAAAGGCGAGGACAAGATCGCCAGCAGTCCGGTGAAATTCGATGCTGACCGTCCCGCGCTGCGCAAGCCGGACTGGATCCGCGTGCGCATCCCGTCGGGCAACGCGGTCGCCAGGCTCAAGTCGCGGCTGCGCGAGAACCGCCTGGTGACGGTCTGCGAGGAAGCCAGCTGCCCGAACATCCACGAATGCTTCAGCCACGGCACGGCGACCTTCATGATCCTTGGCGAAGTCTGTACCCGTCGCTGCTCTTTCTGCGACGTGGCGCATGGTCGGCCGAAGCCGCCCGATCCGGCCGAGCCGATCAGTCTTGCCACTACCGTTGCCGACATGCGGCTCAAGTACGTCGTGGTCACGTCGGTGGATCGCGACGACCTGCGCGATGGCGGCGCCGGGCATTTCGTGGCCTGCATCCAGGAAATCCGCCTGGCGAGTCCAGACACGCGGATCGAGATCCTGACCCCGGATTTTCGGGGCAAGGGCCGCATGGATCGCGCGCTGGAAATTCTCGCCGAGTCGCCGCCGGACGTGTTCAACCACAACCTGGAAACCGTGCCGCACCTGTATCGCGACGTGCGCCCGGGCGCGGATTACCAGTGGTCGCTGGACCTGCTGCGCCGCTTCAAGGCGCAGCATCCGGATGTTCCGACCAAGTCCGGCATCATGCTGGGCCTGGGCGAAACCATGGCGCAGGTGCAGGAAACCCTGCGCGACCTGCGCGCACACGATGTCGACATGATCACCATCGGCCAGTACCTGCAGCCCAGTGCGCATCATCATCCGGTGATCCGCTACTGGACGCCGGACGAGTTTGCCGAACTTGAGCGTTTCGGCAATGAACTCGGCTTCACCCACGTGGCATCCGGGCCGCTGGTGCGCTCGTCCTACCATGCCGATCGCATGGCAAAGGATTCCGGCCTGGTAGCTCTTGGCTGAACGGCCACACCGGGGCCTGAACCTCGACGGCATTCTCCGGTCGAAGCTGAACGCGACCGGCGCGTGCGTCCCTCAACCGATGGCACAGGCCAATGCTGCGGAACCGGCGCAGTCTGGGTGCTAACCTGAGCCGTCGGCCGTGCGCCGACCGCCTGTTTACTGATTGATGCGGCTGCGGCCGAAGGAATCCACCATGTTGAAGCGAAGCCTGCTGTCTCCCCTGATCGCCATTGCACTCGGTCTTTTCGCCATCGGCGGCGTGACCGTGCAGGCGGACGAGTCGAAGTCGACGCTGGCCACGCTGGCACCGGAAGCCGACCAGGATCAGGCCGCGCGCTACGTCGCCCACCTGCTCAGCAACAGCCGATACCACTATCGCGCCGAGCCGCTTGACGACGCCATGTCCGAGCAGATCTACCAGCGCTACCTGGATTCGCTGGACGGTGACAAGCTGTTCTTCCTTGCCTCCGACATTGCGCACTTCGACGCCAATCGCGACGCGCTGGATGACGCCATTCGCAGTGGCCAGCTGCAGCCGGCGTTCGACATCTTCAATGTCTACGTGCAGCGCGTGGCCCAGCGCACCGCCGTGGCAAGAAAGCTGCTGGTGCGTGACTGGGACTTCAGTATCGACGAGAGCTATGACCATGATCGCGACGAGGCGGCCTGGGCCGGCAGCACCGCCGAGCTGGACGAGCTGTGGCGGCAGCGGGTCAAGAACGACTGGCTGCGCCTGAAGCTGGCCGGGAAGGAGGCGGCGGAAATCCGCAAGACCCTGGACCGCCGCTACGCCGGTTTCGAGGAGCGTGTGCGCGAGCTCAAGAGCGACGACGTGTTCCAGACCTTCCTCAACGCCTACGCGCTGTCGCTGGATCCGCACACGTCGTACATGACGCCGCGGACCTCGGAGAACTTCAGCATCAGCATGCGCCTATCGCTGGAAGGCATCGGTGCGGTGCTGCAGCGCAAGGACGAGTACACCGTCATCCGCAGCATCGTTCCCGGTGGTCCAGCCGACCTTTCCGGCAAGCTCAAGGTCGGTGACCGTATCGTGGCCGTGGGACAGGGAACGTCCGGTCCCTATACCGACGTCGTGGGCTGGCGAATTGATGATGTCGTCGACCTGATTCGCGGCCCCAAGGACAGCACGGTGCGCCTGGAAATCCTGCCCACCGAAGCCGGCATTGATGGTGCGCACCAGCAGATTGCGATTGTGCGGCAGAAGGTCAAGCTGGAGGAGCAGGCCGCCAAGAAGTCGGTGATTGAAGTCGGCGATGGCGAGGCCCGGCATCGGATCGGGGTGATTGAACTGCCCGGTTTCTACCAGGATTTCGATGCGCGTCGCCGGCACGATCCGGATTACCGCTCTGCCACCCGCGACGTCGCCAAGCTGCTGCGCGAGCTGTCCGCCGAAAAGGTGGATGGTGCCGGCATCGATGGCGTCGTCATTGACCTGCGCAACAACGGCGGCGGATCGCTCACCGAAGCCATCGAGCTCACCGGCCTGTTCATCGACAAGGGGCCGGTGGTGCAGGTGAAGAATGCCGGATCGAATCCCGAGATTGAGAGCGATGCTGATGCCGGCGTGGCCTGGGACGGTCCGTTGGCGGTGCTGGTCAATCGCGCATCGGCCTCAGCTTCGGAAATTTTCTCCGGTGCCATCCAGGACTACGGCCGCGGCCTGATCATCGGTGAGCCGACCTACGGCAAGGGCACGGTGCAGAACCTGGTCGACCTCGACATGTTTTCACGCAGTGAGAAGCCACGCTATGGAAACCTCAAGCTGACCGTCGCGCAGTTCTTCCGCGTCGCCGGCGGATCCACGCAGAACAAGGGCGTGGTGCCGGATATCGCTTTCCCGATGACGCTCGACGCGGACGACTATGGCGAGAGCAGCTACGACAATGCGCTGCCGTGGGCCAGGGTGGCCACGGCGGATTTCCATGCGGTCGGCAACTTCAAGCCGCTGACGCCGCTGCTCGAAGCCCGACACGAGGCGCGGGTGGCCAAGGATCCTGAGTTCCAGTGGTGGGCGCAGGACGTCGCCGACTATCGCCGTCAGCGCAAGGAAACCGTGGTTTCCTTGAACGAGGCGACCCGCATCGCCGAGCGCGAGAAGGCCGAAGTCAAGCGTCAGGCGCGAGCCGAAGAGCGCAAGAAGCTGGGCAAGGCCCTGCCCGATGCGCTGCAGGCGCGTGCCGACGACGGTTTGCAGGCCAACGAGCGCGCCGTCACCGAGCAGGTGGCCCGCGAGGAGGCCGCCGATGACGCGCCGGACGTGCTGCTGCGCGAGAGCGCGGCGATCCTGGCGGATGCTATCGACCTGCTTGGGGCGGACAAGCGGCTGGCTGCCGAGGTTCAGCACCCTGGCGACATGGCCGACCTGACGTCGACGCCGCAGCAGTCCGACTGAAGCAGACCGGGCGAGGGCAAACCCTTCGCCACGGAGCGCGGCGAACATCGGCTGGTCAGACAGAAAAGAACGCCCCACTCCCTGGCAGGAGCGGGGCGTGCCGCGCGGTACCGCGTCGCTACCGGCCGAAGCCGGTACCTCGGTTCGACACCCCGGGGGTGGTGCCGGAACCGGTTTCCCCCGCGACAAGTCCAGAGTGCCTTTGTCGCTTGACCAGCGGTATCGGAAAAGTCTGATTCCAGGGTAGGAAAAATCCTACCCCACGTCGGTGTCGGCCCCGCCGCGCTCGCCGGAGCGTAGGCGCCGGGACAGTCCACTGACGCGCGTCAGGCGACGTGCGATGGCGGTCTCCAGCACATCCGGTCCCGCAAACAGGCAGAGCGAGCGGCGAGCACGGGTAACCGCGGTGTAGAGCAGCTGGCGGCCCAGCACGCGGCTTTTCTTTTCGCCCAGCACAATGTCGACGTGTTCGTACTCCGAGCCCTGGCTCTGGTGCACGCTTAGCGCCCAGGCCGACTGGTGTGCCGGCAGCAATGCCAGTGGCAAGGCGCGGGGCGCCCCTTGTCCATCGCGGAACCAGGCTTCAAGGCGGCCGTCGCCCGCAGCGAGCACAACGCCGGCATCGCCGTTGGCGAGGCCAAGGCGCGGCTGGTTTTCGCGGATCAGCAGCAGTCGTCCCGGATAGTGAACGTTGCGGCTGCCGTCACCCAGCCGGCCATGGGCGGCGATCAGCAGCGAATCGATGTCGCGATTGATGGCATCCGCACCCAGCGGGCCGCGCCGCAGTGCGCAGAGGATCCGCTCGTCGTCCATCAGCGACAAGGCGAGGCAGGGGTCGGTCATCGCGTGCAGACGCCGATGTAGCGCCGATGCCTTTTCGATCAGCTGCACCCGCGTATGCTCGGTGCCGATGCCATCCTGATGCAGTGACCGGTCGCCGGTCAGGCATTCGCGCACCTTCATCGGATCACCGGCCCGGATCGCCTCGGCGAGGCGGCCGATTGTCGAGCCGGTGCCGAAACGGTGATTATGTCGAAGCGTGACCCGATGCCCGGACAGTGGTCCGTTGTCCTGTGCGGCGGCGTTCAGGGCGGACAGCACGTCGCCGGTTTCCACCGAGGCCAGCTGGTCGTGATCACCGATCAGCAGCAGCCGTGCGGAAGGCGGCAGGGCGTCCAGCAGTCGCGCCATCAGCGGCAGATCGACCATCGAGACTTCATCGACGACCAGCAGATCAGTGGGCAGCGGACAGCCGACATGGTGTCGCGGTTGGCCGCCGTCGGAGCGCAATCCGAGCAGACGATGCAGGGTCCGGGTTGAAGATGACTTGCCAGCAGATCCCAGTGCAGCAGCGATGCGGCCGTCACGATCCATGGCCGGCAGACGCTGCCGCAGGCTGTCATCCAGTCGCGATGCCGCCTTGCCGGTGGGTGCGGCAAGATGGATACGGTGCACGGTCGGGTCGGCGGCGACCACGGCATCGAGCAGCCGCAGCACGGTGTGTGTCTTGCCGGTTCCCGGGCCGCCGCAGAGGATCAGCAGCCGCGAGTCCAGCGCGATGCGCGCGGCACGCAGCGGGTCCGCATCCAGGGGGTCGGCGGCATCGAAGCGCGATGCCAGCACGGCCGCAACGCGGTCGCCATCCACGCCAGACGAGCCGCGACGCGCCAGAAGCTGCTCGGCCACCCGCTGCTCGTGGCGTGCATAGCGACGCAGCTGCAGCAGCGCCTGTTCCGGGGCTGTGCCGCTGCTGTCCGGCAGGCACAGCGGGGCGCAGTCGTCGGGGTGGCGGCCGACCCATGGCGACTGCAGCAGCAGGCTTTGCCAGGCAGCTGCATCGGGGCTGCTCTCGCGCAGCAGGGCGTCCGCATCGATCGTCGCCAATGAAGGCTCCCGGCTTCCTGTGCGCGCCGTCGTGTCAAGAATGACGCCGGCCGCCCCGAGGTGGAATCCGCTATGTCCGGCGACCACGGCCCGACTGGCCAGGGACGCTGCCAGTGCCACGGCTTCCCGAACCGGATCGGCAGCTGGCGGATGCCGACGCAACACCAGCTCACCCAGCGCGCGATCCACTTCACGCAGCAGACCCGCGTCCCGGAGGCGTTTCAGAACAGCCGCACTCACGTGGAATCTCCGCTGCCGCTTCCCTCGAACAGACGGTCCATGGCATCCAGCAACTCGACCGGGGGCCGGTCCACGAACAGGCCTCGTTCTGGAGGCGTCGGCCCGGTTCCGGCAACTCGTCCACGAAGGAACAGGTAGCGGGCACCGCCAAAATGCCGTGCCGGGTCATAGCCTGGACCCAGCCGCTGACGCAGCCAGCGATGCAGCGCAAGCGCGTAGAGCAGGTACTGGAGGTCGTAGTGGTGCTCGCGCATGGCCGCGCGAAGCGCTGGACCGTCGTAGGCCGGCAGGCGATTGGTCTTGTAGTCGAGCAGGTAGAACGTGTCGCCGTGGCGGTAGACCAAGTCGATGAAGCCGTGCAGCAGACCATGCAGGTATTCAGCTCTCGCGCCGAAGTGCGCGACGTCCTGCAGATGGCCGTGCGAATGCAGCAGGCGCAGCAGCTGATCGCCGCGAGCGGCCTGCAGGCGCAGCTCAAACTCCAGCTCCGGCTGGCATTGGGCTGGCGGCAGGTCGATCAGTCGCAGAGCGGCGCCGTCCAGCATGGGTAGTGGAGAAAGAAGTCCGGCCTCGGCAAGCCGCAGTGCCTGTTGTCGTGCGCTGGCGCTGTTGTCGATGCGCTCGGGGTCGATGCCTTCGCGCTGCAGCGCCGCCAGCAGGGCCCGTTCTGCAGTGATCGGCGCATGCAGCGCGTCGCCGTCTCGCCAGTC
Source organism: Lysobacterales bacterium (assembly GCA_020442545.1). Taxonomy (GTDB): domain Bacteria; phylum Pseudomonadota; class Gammaproteobacteria; order Xanthomonadales; family Xanthomonadaceae; genus JACKOX01. Next base: position 2,961 of record JAGRJX010000052.1, on the reverse strand, counting down.
GGCAAAATTGGCGGATTCCAGCAGCGCATGCACCGCGTTGCCGAAGCCGGGGCCGGCGGGACCGGCGTTGCCCGGCCAGTCGGCCAAGGCATCACCTTCACCCTGCGGGTTGATCGCAAGCCCCGCATCCGCTTCATCCGCTGCGGCGGCGCTACGTTCAAGCACGGCATTCGCGCCGCGCACCAGGGCGCTGAAGCTGTGCCGTCGCCAGTCGTCGCGTGGACGCGGTCGAACTGGGCACGCTGACAGTCGCGCTGCATGCCCGGCTTCGGGCGACAGCCGGATTGGGGATTCCTCGCCGCTCAGGCGTCGGTGCGAGATGCGTCCGGCGTGTGCGGCAGCAACGCTGTCCAGGCAATCGCCAGCGGCACTTTCGGGCAGGCCCTCGGCGCCAAACAGGTGACTCAGACCGTAACTGCTGGCGCGTGTCCACGGCACCCAGAAGGCGCGAACGGCCCACCGCGCGCGGGTCAATGCAACGTAAACCAGACGCAGGGACTCGGCCAGCTCCTCGTCGCTGGCGGCGAACTCGGCCGCAGCATCCTCGGGTGCTTCGCGGCGACCGATGCAGGCGCGCCAGCGCGGCTCGTCATTGGCTTCGTGGTAGCGGAACAGGCTCAGCCGGCGGTTGCTGCGGCCGGCCGATGGCAGCGCGATGAACGGCAGATAGACCATGCCGAACTCCAGACCCTTGCTCTTGTGTACGGTCATGATCTGCACGCGATCAGCGTCGGTGTCCAGGCGGGGCTGCTCCGCCTCGTTGCGTGGATCGGCAGTTGCCATGCGCCGTTCCAGCCAGCGCAGCAGGTCGGCGCAGTCGTGCAGGCTGCGTCGCGCCTCGTCAAGCAGTTCGGCAAGGTGACGCATGTTGGTGAAGCGTCGCGCGCCGTCATGTCGGGACAGCCAGCGAGGTGCGGCCTCACGCAGCAGGCGCTCGACCAGCATGAGCACGCCGCGCTCGTGCCAGCAGCGACGCCAGTCGGCGACCAAGGCAAGGTCGAAGCTGCCACTGCCTTCCGAGTTTTCGTCGTTGAGTGCGGCAATGGCGGCTGCGTCGAGGCCAACCAGGTCGGTCGCCAGCGCAGCGCGAAGGGCACGGCTGTCGCCCTCCCGCAGCAGTGCGCGCAACAGGCGATGAAGTTCAATGGCTTCGTCGCCGGCAAACAGGCTTTCCTGCCCGGCGCAGACCGCCGCCACGCCGTGATCGGCCAGCGCCTTCTGCACTCGCGTTGCCTGCGGGTTGGTGCCAACCAGTACCGCCATGTCGCCAGGCCGCAGCGCCCGCCGCTCCTCGCCCTGCGCGACGCTGGCCTCGCCACGACGCGCGGCCTGCAGCCAGTCGCAGATATCGGCAACGGTGGCGTCCAGCGCGATTTGCTCCAGATCGCGCTTGCGCCGCTCGCCACTTTCCGCCGGTGGCGGCGACCACAGTGCCATCGCCGATGGCGCCGCGCCCTCACGCAGCAGCACGCGTTCGTCGGGCAGCGCCGCATCCACCGGCTGGAATACGATGCGTGGGTCGACGAAGGCATCGCCGCTGGTGCGCTGGCGCGCGTCGAACAGGTCATTCACTGCAGCCACCAGCGAAGGCCGGCTGCGGAAGTTGCGCGGCAGTCGCCACGCGGTCGGCATCTGTGCCGCGGCACGCAGATAGGTGTGGATATCGCCATTGCGGAAGCGGTAGATGGCCTGTTTGGGGTCGCCGACCAGCACCAGCGTGGCTGCGTCGACCGTGTGGTCGGCTTCGACGTAGATTCGCTGCAAAATGCGCCATTGCCGATCATCGGTGTCCTGAAATTCATCGACCAGCGCCAGCGGCTGCGCGCGGCGGATGGCGGCGGCCAGCGCCTTGCCACGATCACCGTCGGCCAGCGCGCGATCCAGGTCGTCGATAAGGTCATCAAAACTGCGCACGCGGCGCCGACGCTTGAGCTCGGCCAGTTGTACGGCTGCTTGAGCACGCAATTCGTGCAGCAGGCCGATGGCGATCTGTGCGCGCCGGGAGCTGCGCGTTTCCAGTGCGGCCAGGAACGAGTCGACCGCGTCAAACAGGCGATGTCGGATCACGCGCCCGGCCCTGATTGCGCTTGCCTTGGTGGCCTGCTCGATCTTCGCCTGGCCGAGCAGCGGAAAGCGTTCATGCATGGAGGTTGGCGGCCGTGGCAGGTCTGCCAGACCGGCCAGTGCGGCGAAGGCTTCGTTGAGTTTGTCGGCGCTGTAGATGTTGGCCTTGAGGTCGCTCAGCGCATGCTGGAGCGCAGCGTGCGCCGCGGCACCGTCCCGCTGCCAGGCGTTGACCAGGGTCTCGAAAGCCGTTTGCAGCGCCGCGTCGTCGTCGGTTCTCGTGTCGCCGTGCGGCTCGGGCAACAGCGGCGCGGGCTGTGCCAGCAGCGGGTGCAACGCGGCGGCCATTTCCTCCGGGCTGTTCCACATCGCGGACATTGCCTGGGCACGGGCACCGCCGGTGACGGCGATCTCTCGCCACAACGCATCGCAGACCTCCTGCAGACGCAGGCGGTCGTCACCGTCCAGCTCGCCGGGATCGAGCAGGTGTCCGCTGGCGAAGGCATGGTCGGACAGGGCTCGCTGGCAGAAGCCGTGCAACGTCGAAATCGGCGCCTGGTCAAGGTCGAGCAGACACAGCGAGAGGTGTCGGTTCAGATCGCTGACATCATTGTCAGCGGCGAGCGCCAGACGCAGCGTGGCGCACACAAGCCGGGATTCGGTATCGGCTGCCGCGTCATCGTCCAGCATGGTGGCATCGCGAGCGAACGCAGTCAGTTGTCCTGCCGCCAGCGACAGCCGTGCGCGCAGACGCAGGCGCAGCTCGGTAGTGGCCGCTTCGGTGAAGGTCACCACCAGCACTTCGGGCACGCGCCGCCGCTGCACCAGCAGCGCGCGCAGATACAGCGTGGCGAGGGTGAAGGTCTTGCCGGTGCCGGCGCTGGCCTCGATCAGGCG
>JAGRJX010000320.1 GCA_020442545.1 Lysobacterales bacterium | reverse complement strand
CTGGACCGACGCGCGCATGGTGCCGACCAGCGACGGCGCCTTCACGCTGGACGACTATGTCGCCACCATCGAAAACTTCATCCGGCTGATCGGTGGTGCGGTCGGCTTCGACCAGCTGCACGTGATGAGCGTCTGCCAGCCGACGGTACCGGTGCTGGCGGCGGTGTCGCTGATGGCGGCACGCGGTGAGCCGACGCCGCGTTCGCTGGTGATGATGGGCGGGCCGATCGATCCGCGCGAGTCGCCAACGGCGGTCAACAATCTCGCCACGCAGAAGCCGCTGTGGTGGTTTGAGACCAACCTGATCCATCTGGTGCCGGCCAATTTCCCGGGTCGTGGCCGCCGCGTCTATCCGGGATTCCTGCAGCACACCGGCTTCATGGCGATGAACCCGGAGCGGCATTTCAGCTCGCACTGGGATTTCTACCAGGACCTCGTGAAGGGTGATCTCGACGATGCCGACGCACATCGCCGCTTCTACGACGAATACAACGCCGTGCTCGACATGCCGGCCGAGTACTACCTCGACACCATCCGCACCGTGTTCCAGGAGTTTCTCCTGCCGCGCGGCCTTTGGGACGTGAAGGGCGAGCGGGTCAAACCAGCGGCGATCAGCGGCACCGCGCTGATGAGTATCGAGGGCGAACTCGACGATATCTCCGGCGAAGGCCAGACCCGCGCCGCGCACAAGCTGTGCACCGGCATCGACGACGCGGAACGCGAGCACTACACCGTGCCCGGAGCCGGCCATTACGGCATCTTCAGCGGCCGCCGCTGGCGCACCCAGGTGTACCCGCGGGTGCAGGACTTCATCGCGCGTTCGGGCAAGCCACGCAAGCCCGGGAAGACCAGCGTCCGCCGCAGGAAGCCTGCGTAGCACTGCTCGCGCAGACGGTAGCGATGCCTAGCGCTTGGGCTCAGCTGCAGACCGGCCGCGTCGCGCGCTGGCGGTCGGCTGCAGCGAACTGTTATGCGGCTGACTCAAGTTGCCAACCCGGAAACACCAAAACAGCCGGGTGGCAATGAAGTGCCGTGCCCAAGGCCTTGGCACGCTCAACTCCAAGATTGATGCGCCCAGTTTCGATACTGGAAATTGTGGTCTGCGGAATGCCGCAAAGCGCGGAAAGCTGGTTCTGGCTCAAGCCCTGCAGCTCGCGAATGATACGAACTGATTCGCCTGGCGAAACCTCGACGCGCTTTTTTGCAGGAATGGGCTTGCTCATCTCAACGCCTCCGATAGTCATGAGCTGTTACACGCACCACCTGAACCACCATGACGTCTGCTTCTACCGAGTAGATGACGCGCCATTGCTCGTTCAGGCGTGACGACCTGAAGCCTTTCCAGTTGCCGGAAAGTGCCTCATCGCGGAAGCCTCGAATTGCCAACAGTCCTTGCGGCCCGGAAAGCATGGCGATGTCCTTCCATTTCTCATACCGCTTCAGGATTTCAACCGGGAGGCGGCCCGAGGAAAGCTCCTTGTCGGCTTGGCGGTGTTCCAGAACCTTCCACATGCCACATAATGTCTAGTACATATATGTACTGTCAAGCTACAAGCAAGCTGTCCCTACCGCATAACGCTTGAGGTAACCGGCTGGCAGCCCGTGTAGCGGGATGACAGTTCGGTTGACCGAACTGTTATGTGGCGGTTGCTACGCTGCGACAAGCCGCTTGACGTGTAACTCGCCGCGACGCCGCTCAGCTTGCCATAGCTCGTACTGCGATTGCTGAGCCAGCCAACTCTCGGGTGTGGTGTTGAACGCGATAGACAAGCGCAGCGCCATTTCTGGACTGATGCCAGCTTTGCCGTTGAGAATGGCGCTCAAAGTCTTGCGGCTGGTGCCAAGCGCCTGCGCTGCATCCGTGACCGTGAGGCCCAACGGCTCCAAGCACAGCTCTCGCAGAACCTCGCCAGGATGGGGTGGATTGTGCATGCGCATAACGAAACCTCAGTGATAATCCTCGTAGTTGACGACCTCGGCATCGCCGCCCTCGAACCGGAACGTGACACGCCAGTTGCCACTGACCGTGACCGACCATGTTCCCTTGCGGTTGCCGGTGAGCTCATGAAGACGAAGACCGGGAAGATCCATATCTTTGACGAGCGACGCAACGTTAAGCCTGCCGAGGATGAGTCGAAGGCGCTTGGCATGCGCGGCTTGGATACCCGCCGTGCTGCCCGCAGCGAAGAACTTGGCCAAGCCCTTGTGCTTGAAGTTGCGTATCATCAGCCATAGTGTTACGCGACACGTTGCACGTGTCAAGCCACATAACGCCGTGATTCAGCCGCACCAGCTCGCTGGCGTCGGCTGGAAGCGTTTGTTAGGCGCGGCGACCAGTACCGCTCGTCTTTGCGCCACTCCGGGATCGCGCTCTGCCACGCAAACGGCGTCGCTTCGCGACGCCACACCCCAGCGGATCCCAACCACGAGTTCGTACCTCCAGGTGTTGCCGCACAAGATCTGTGCACAATCAATCGCCATGATCGAGAAAACGCTGAGCATTCCCACGCAATATGGCACGCTTGTCAGCGTCCGTCAGGAAGCCGAGTGACTGATACCGCTCCACGGCTGGTGCCACAGGCAGGCCGTCCGAACCGAGCATGACTCGGTCGACAAGGCCGCGTCGCACGAACCCGCGCACAAGTTCGTCGAACTCTTCAGCAGGAGCCAACGAGTGAACTACCGACAGATCGACATACACGCCTGGGTAATCCTCGACCAACTGCATAGTCGCATCGCTAAAGTCGTGCGTCTCGTCTGCGTCACCGGCATGCTGAAGCAGCAACTTCAGATTCGGGTACTTCTCAAGCACAGGGCGAAACTGATCCGGGTGCCCGAGCTCGAGATCAAAGTCCGGGCAGCACGCGGGATCCCTTCGCGGGCCTGCGCCGGGAGGCGGACCGGGCGTGAGATGCACACCGACAGGAATACCGAGCTCATCCGCCAACGCCCAGTACGGCTCCATCCGTGGATCAAGCGGAGACACACCCGAGTAGGCGAACAGCAGCTCGCCCAAGAATCCGATCTCACCTGACATGAATGCCTTGCGAATCCACTCAACGCTTGGCCAATTGCCGCGGTCCCAGCCGCACGTGATCTCGACTCCTGTCGCGAGGCGCCAGCACGGGAAGCTCGCCCCGAAAACAGCTCTCTTGTCCAGCGCAGATCGGTAGGCGGCAATTGTCTCCGGATCGAATCCCTGAACCACTGCAAGCTCAATCCCGTTCGCTTCCATGTCGGCAAGCGTCTTTGCGATCCCCTCGGTGCGCTCCTTGATCGACGCGCCAAAGGGGGTCGTGTGTCGATGTACATCGATCACCAAATCCGGCTCGCGTTCGCCAGCCGCTGCTTCGGCTGGCCCAACCAACGCAAGCAACACCGCAACGACGGCCTCGCGCATCCAGCGCAAGCGACGCTGCTGCGCCACACTGGAATTCTTGGGAGCTGCTGACGGGTAAACCACGCTGACGCGCAGCGTAGCCCTTCGGCAGACCCTGTCGGGGTGCATTTGGGCCCCGTCCGGTACGGGGCCGCGCTGCGCGCCACACGTCATCAGGTACCTCACAGTACGAGTCGTTCTCCGCTTAACGCTTGAATTAAGCCGCGCCGCGAAGCGGCGTCGGCTTGAATGAGTAAAAAGAGACTTCCCGCCTCTATCGGCCTCGGGGCCATGATGGTGTTTCTGAACAACCGTCAGCAGAAGGGGAAGTCTCCATGCGCATGATAACCGTGGGCGGATTCAACTCTGATTCGC
>JAGRJX010000051.1 GCA_020442545.1 Lysobacterales bacterium | reverse complement strand
AGGAACTCGAAGGTGCCGGCGCCGCGATAGCCGATGCGGATGCAGGCTTCCACGCAGACCTTGCCGATCTCGGCGCGCTGCTCGGGCGTGATGCCCGGCGCCGGCGCTTCCTCGACCACCTTCTGGTGGCGGCGCTGCATGGAGCAGTCACGCTCGCCCAGATGAATGGCGTTGCCCTGGCCGTCGGCCAGTACCTGGATTTCCACGTGGCGCGGGTTCTCCAGGAATTTCTCCATGTAGACCTGGTCGTTGCCGAACGCGGCCTTGGCTTCGCTCTTGGTGGTGGCCACAGCGTTGTGCAGGTGCGCTGCGGTCTGCACCACGCGCATGCCGCGTCCGCCGCCGCCGCCGGCTGCCTTCACGATCACCGGGTAGCCGATTTCATCCGCGATACGGGCGTTCTCGGCGGTGTCTTCACCCAGCGGGCCACCGGAACCGGGTACGCAGGGCACACCGGCTGACTTCATGGCGCGAATGGCTTCGACCTTGTCGCCCATCAGGCGGATGGTCTCGGCCTTCGGGCCGATGAAGACGAAGCCGCTCTGTTCAACACGCTCGGCGAAGTCGGCGTTCTCGGACAGGAATCCGTAGCCCGGATGGATGGCCTGGGCGTCGGTGACCTCGGCCGCGGCGATCAGCGCCGGCATGTTGAGGTAGCTTTCGGCCGCCGGCGCGCCGCCGATGCAGACCGACTCATCGGCCATGGCGACGTGCTTGAGGTTTCGGTCCACCGTGGAGTGCACGGCGACGGTCTTGATGCCCAGGGCGTGGCAGGCGCGGAGGATGCGCAGCGCAATCTCGCCGCGGTTGGCGATGACGACTTTATCTAGCATTTGAAGGCCGTGATTGGTGATTAGTGATTGGTGATTCGTCGAAGCGCATACAAACGGTCGGGCGTGTTATCGCTCATTTGAGCGAATGAGGGCATTGAGTCGGGCGAACGTGCGGTCAAGCAGGGGTTTGGCATCATCAAGTGATTCAACGAAAGCAAGTCGATGGGCGATCTGAAGCTGTGTGTCCAGTTCGGCAAGCGAACCACGCGCTATCGACAGAAAACGCAGGAGTTCGCTGGTGGATCGGCGAGCAGCACCTTCGGCGATGTTTGAAGGAATGCTGACGGCGCTGCGTCGCATCTGACTCGTCAATCCGAATCGTTCGTTGTCCGGGAAGCGTGAAGAAATGCGATATATGACTTCGACCAGCATCATCGCGTCAGCCCACACGTCGAGCTTTTCGTGCGGGCGCTGTTTCGAATCACCATTCACGCATCACCAATCACGGTTTCATGAAATCACGAACATCGGCTCGTCGAACTCCACCGGTTGGCCGTTTTCAACCAGGATGGCGGTGACGGTGCCGGAGACTTCGGCCTCGATCGGATTGAACATCTTCATCGCTTCGATGATGCCCAGCGTGTCGCCCTTGCTGACCTGCTGGCCGACGCTGACGAAGGCCGGCTTGTCCGGCGATGCGGCGGCATAGAAGGTGCCGACCATCGGCGAGCGGACCATCTGGCCATCGGGTACGGCGGCCGCTTCAGCCGGGCGGCTGCCACCCGTGGCGGCTTCAACCGGCGATGCCATGCCCTGCGACGCCGCAGGCGCGGCGGCCGCCGGGGCCGGTGGCAGGGCATAGCTGACGGGCGTTGCGGCCTGCCGCGACAGGCGCACGGATTCCTCGCCTTCCTTGATTTCGATTTCGCTGAGGTTGCTGGCTTCCAGCAGGTCGATCAGCTTCTTGATTTTTCGCAGGTCCATGCTGGCCTCGCTTGGGTGCAGGTGATGGTTGTGGGTGAAATCGGGTCAGAGGGCGCCCAGCTGGCGGGCAGCAGCGGTCAGCGCCAGACCATAGCTGAGCGGACCAAACCCGGCGACGACACCGACGGCGGTATCGGAAAAGTAGGAGTGCCGACGAAATGGCTCGCGGGCATGCGGGTTCGTCAGGTGGATCTCGATGAACGGAATGTTCACCGCTGCCAAGGCGTCGCGCAGCGCCACGCTGGTGTGGGTATAGGCGGCAGGATTGATCAGGATGAAGTCGGTGCCGTCCTGCCGCGCTGCCTGAACGCGCTCGATCAATTCGTGTTCGGCGTTGGACTGAAACGTGTCCAGCGCCAGCCCAAGATCCGCAGCGCGGCCGGCCAGGTCACTGATGATCTCGTCGAGCGTCGTCGCACCATAGACTTCCGGTTCGCGACCGCCGAGCAGATTCAGGTTCGGGCCGTTGATCAGCAGCAGTTGCGGCATACGCGCGGGTTCGGCGAAAAAGGGCGCTCAGTGTGCGCGAGCCCGGAGTTGTTGTCCAGTTCGGCGACGTTCGCCGCTGTTTGACCGATTCGGCTGGCGCTGCCAGGGCTGGTTCAGTCCTCAGCAGCCCAGTCTTCGACCTCGCCATGGGCGAACGGGCCGAGGCGGATGCGCTGGATGATGCCGTTCGCGTCCACCAGCACCGAATACGGCAGCACGCCACGCCGATTGCCGAGCTGTACCGAGCTGTCGCGGGCGCTGGCGACGTCGAGAAGGATGCGGTAGCCGACCGGCGTGTCGGCCAGGAAGCTCTTCACGGCATCGAGGTCATCGAGCGCGATACCGACCACTTGCACGCCGTTGTCGCCCTGTTGCCGGGCAAAGGCATCAAGAGCGGGCATCTCTTCGATGCAGGGACCGCACCAGCTGGCCCAGAAGTTGATCAGCAGCGGGCGGCCGGCGGCGTCGGCAACCGGCTCGATGCCGCCAGTGAGGTTGCCGAGCCGGATGTCCGGCAGCGGATCGCCGCGTTCGGCGATCAGCAGGTCGTCCGGCACGCGGGTTCCGGTGTTGACGGCGGTTTGCAGCACGGCCTGGCCGGTCTCGCTGTTCAGCAACCAGCCGGGCCGCGCTTCGAAGACGTAACCGGCAAATAGCCCCAGCCCGCCGGCGAGCATCGCCGCCAGCAGGATCCACAGATTGGCTCCCGGCTTTGCCATCGCCTATCGGGCTGCGTCGCGAAGGGCCGTGGTGACCGTTTCGACGGTCAGCACGGCGGGCAGCTTCACGCCGTCGCCGCCGCTGCGCGGATACACCACGTACAGCGGTACGCCAACTGCATTGTGGGCGTCGAGGAAGGCGGTGATTTCGGGGTCGACGTTGGTCCAGTCCCCTTTCATGTACACGGCGTTGGCCTGCTTCAGCGCGTCGGCGAAGGCGTCGGTGGAGAGCACGGCTTTCTCGTTGGCCTTGCAGGTGACGCACCAGTCGGCGGTCATGTTGACGAATACCACGCGTCCATTCGCGAGGTAGGCATCCAGGGCCCTGGCGTCATAGGCCACGGCACCGTTGCTGTCCTGCGAGGCCTTGTCTGCGGACGGCGGCGGCAGCTGCTGCAGGTACCATAGCGATACGCCAGCGCCGCCGGCGCCGATCAGCATGAACAGCAGTGCCCAGGCCTTGCGTCGCGTCTGCCAGTGGCCCAGTGCCCAGAACACCACGGCCAGCGCCACCGACGCGATCAGCGCCCAGCCGACGGCGTCGGCTCCGCGCTGCTTGGCCAGCACCCAGACCAGCCAGACGGCAGTGAGGTACATCGGGAAGGCCAATGCCTGCTTGAAGGTTTCCATCCAGGCGCCGGGACGCGGCAGCAGGCGTGCCAGCGTGGGCACGAAGCCGACCAGCAGGAACGGTAGCGCCAGGCCAAGCCCGAGCGCCAGGAAAACCAGCAGCGCGAGCCAGGTTGGCGAGGTGAAGGCGAAGGCCAGCGCGCTGCCCATGAACGGCGCCGTGCACGGCGTTGCCACCACAACGGCGAGAACGCCGGTAAAGAAGTCGCCGGTCGCCCCGTTTTTCTCCGTCAGCGACTGACCAACGCCGCTGATGCCGGCGCCGATCTGGAACAGTCCGGAGAGATTGAGGCCGACCGCCAGCATGATCAGCGCGAGCGCGGCGACCACCAGCGGCTGCTGCAGCTGGAAGCCCCAGCCCAGCGCCAGTCCGGCGGCACGCAGGCCGATGGCGATGCCGCCGACCGCGGCCATGCTGAGCAGCACGCCGCCCGTGTACCACAGTGCATGCGAACGCGCCTTGGCGTGACTTTCGCCGCTGCTGGCCAGCGCCAGTACCTTCAGCGACAGCACCGGCAGCACGCAGGGCATCAGATTGAGGATCAGACCGCCGAGCAGCGCCAGCAGCAGCGCCAGCGGCGCGCTGACGCCGGCACCATCGGCGCTCCCGGCAGCCTTCGGTGCTGCCACGCGGTTTTCCGCCGCAACCGCCGTTTCGGCCGCTGCCAGCTCATCGGGCGTTGCGGCGGGCAGGTCGATCTCGATGGCGCGCGACATCGGCGGATAGCAGATGCCGTTGTTCTGGCAGCCCTGGACGACACCCTTGAGCGTCATCTTGCCGGCGCTGCCGTCGGTGCGGGCGATGTTCAGCGGCACCTCGATCTGGTCGAAATACACGACGACCTTGCCGAAATGCTCGTCGTGGTGATCCACGCCCTGCGGCCAGTGCGGCTGGCCCAGGGTGATGCCGCTGTCGGGATCGACGCTGAATTCGACGCGGTCGCGATACAGGTAGTAGTCCGGTGCCTGCGTGAAGCGCAGCAGCAGCTGCGTTGGCGACAGCGCGATCGCCTCGAACTGGAAGGCTGCCTCCTCGGGTAGCGGCAGGTCATCCACGGTGGGGCCAGCGGTGGTGCCGCCGGTCAGCGACTTCTGACCCTGCAGCGCCTGGGTGAGCGGGTTGACCGGGGTTGCGCCGGATGTCGGCTCCATGGCGAAGCCACCGCCGTGGCCCGGAATTAGCGATGTCGGCTCGTTGACGGCGGCGGGCAGTTCGACGGTGACGGTCTGCCGGTGCGGCGGATAGCAGATGCCGATGTCGGCGCAGCCCTGATACTGGATGGTGACGATCGCGCTGTCGGCGCCAGCCGATTTCAATGCCAGCGTGGCGTCCACGGCATGGCGATAGATCTGCACGTCGCCGAAGAACTCGTCCGTCTTGTGCTTGCCTTCGGGCAGGTCCAGCTCGCCGATCTCGACGCCATCGCTGCCGCGTGCCTTGATCCGGCCGCGATACAGGTAGTAGCCGTCGGCGATGTCCCAGTGCAGCTGGATGGCGTCGCGACTGGTCGCCGTGGCGGTCAGGGAAAAGGCTTCCTCCACCGGCAGCAGGTCGGATTCATCCACGGCGCGGGCCGGCGAAACGGAAGCGAGGGCCAGCAGCAGCGCCGTGGCGGCAGTCAGGAGTCGGAGCATGGCTTCAAATCAGGGCTTCAAATCAGCGTTATTCGGTGACGGCGGCGGTCTGGCTACGAATCCAGGACAGGTAGGCATCCAGGCCAGCGGCGATTTCGACCGCGATGATCTCCGGGAGTTCGTACGGATGTTGCATGACCACATGAACCTTGAGCTCATCCAGCCGCTCGCGTCGGGTTTTCACCATCAGCAGATGCTCCTGATCGTGATGGATTTCACCCTTCCAGCGGTACACCGAGGTGATGCCCGGCACGATGTTCACGCAGGCGGCAAGGTGCTGTCCGACGAGGTCATCGGCAATGCGCCGGGCCGTGTCGGCGTCTGGACAGGTGCAGAAAACCAGCAGTTCGGACATGTGCAGGCGACCAGGGCGAAACGGAAAGATTGAAAGCCTATCAGCTTCCGGCGTAGCGACCTCGCCGTGATAACGAAAGACCCGCGGCAATGGCGGGTCCTTCACGATCCGGCAGCTGCTTGCCGACGGCTATTCGAAGCCGTCAGCGAAGATGGCGTCCGCGACGCAGGCGATCTGCAGGGTGACGGTGGCAGCTGCGGAATCGTCGTCACCGTCATTGGCGCGGTAGCCGAAACTGTCGTTGCCGCAGAAACCCACGTCCGGCGTGTAGCCGAAGCTGCCGTCAGCGTTCAGCGACAAAGCGCCGTGCTGCACGTCCACGTCGAGGACGGCATTCAGGGTGTCGTTCTCGACGTCGCTGTCGTTGTCCAGCACGCCGGGCGCGATGACCGTCAGTAGCGTGTCCTGCATGCCTGCATAGGCGTCGCCAGCACTGACCGGTGCATCGTTGGCGCACTGCACGGTAATCGTCACCGCCGCGATGTTCGAATCGACCGTGCCGTCGTTGGCGTGGTAGCTGAAGCTGTCGCTGCCGCAGTAGTCGGCGTCCGGGGCGTAGTCGAAACTGCCGTTGGTATTCAGCGTCAGGCTGCCGTGCTGCACGTCGTCGTCGAGGACGGCCGTCAGTTCGTCGCCGTTGGCATCCGTGTCATTGGCGAGCACGCCGAAGGCAGGGAGCACGCTGAACGGGGAGTCCTCGCTTCCCAGATAGGCGTTGGCCTCGGCAACCGGAGCCACGTTAAGGCAGTCGATGTGGAGCGTCACTTCGACGCTGGTGGAATCTGCGTTGCCGTCCGTCGCCTTGTAGTGGAAGCTGTCGGTGCCGCAATAGTCCAGCGCCGGCGTGTAGTCGAAACTGTCATTCGACTGCAGGCTGATGTTGCCGTTGTTCGCGTTGCTGACCAGGATGGCCTGCAGGCTGTCACCGACATCCACGTCGCTGTCATTGCCCAGCACGCCGGGTGCCGGCACCGACAGCACGCTGTTGCGACTGCCGTTGAAGCTGTCGGCCAAGGCCGCCGGCGCGTCGTTGACGCAGGCAACGCTGATGGCCACGGCGGTTTCGGCGGACGTGGCGTTCTCCGGCTGCGAATCGCTGGCGACATAACTGAAGCCGTCGTCGCCGCAGAAGTCCGGGTTTGGCGTGTAGCTGAAGCTGCCGTCGCTGTTGAAGACCAGCGTGCCAAAACCCGCGTCATTCACCAGTGACGTGGTCAATGGCTGGCCTTCGACGTCCGCGTCGTTCGACAGTACGCCGCTGCCTGCAGCCACGTTCAGCGGCTGATCTTCGGTGGCGACGTAATTGTCTGCGGCGGTGGCTGGCGCATCGTTGACACAGACCACCGTCACATCGACGGTGGCACTACCGCCACCGGCCAGTGTGTAGTCGACGCTGTCGCTGCCGCAGTAGTTGACGACCGGCGTGTATTGGATCGAAGTACCGCCCGAAACAATGCTGGCACTGCCGCCGCCTGCGCCCGTCACGACCGCCATCACCACGCTGAGCGGGTTCTGCTCCGGATCGGGGTCGCTGCCGTCGTTGGCGATGACATTGACGGTCCGAAGTGCTGTCGAGACTTCGTCTTCATCGAAGTTCAGCGAATCATCTATCGCCGTCGCTCCGCCATCTTCGATGCAGGCGATGCTCAGCGAAACGGTCGCGGTGTCGGTGTCACTGCCATCGGTGGCTTGGTAGACGAAGCTGTCGGCGCCGCAGTAGTCCGCTGACGGCGTGTAGCTGAAGCTGCCGTCGTTGCTCAGCGACAGCACGCCGTGATCGACGTCGTCCGTGACGCTGATGCCGGTGATCGAGGTGTCGGCCGTATCGTTGCCCAGCACGCCCGGTGCGGCAACGGACAGCAGCGTGTCCTCGGTGGCGTTGTAGCTGTCGTCGTTTGCGTTGACTGCGCTGACGTTGGGAAGGCAGGTCGCCGGCTGGCTGCTGGTGAACAGCGCCATCGTCGCCCATTCCGGATGATCGATGAACGGATTGCGGTTGCCCTGGAAGCTGTAGATAACCAGATTGCGCTCGCGCTCGCGGTCGTCGACGGGATCCTGCTGGCTCCACTGCAGCAACGTGCTGAGCTTGCCCATGTAGGGGGCGCTTCCGCCCACCTGGTTGAGGTTGTCGGTCAGCTCCAGATCCGGTTCGGCAGCACCGTTGATGTGGGAGCCGCCTTCGTAGCGAATGGCCATGTACATCACGGCACGGGCCATGTCGCCTTTCTGCTGATCCCAAACTTCGTACACGTTGTCGTTGTACCAGTTTGCATCGCCATCGGCCATCGTTCCGCCAACACCATTGTTGTCATCGGTGCCCTCGCGCTTGCAGCCAACATCACAATTGTCATAGGGCTTGTTGCCGCGGTGGCTGTTGAAGTCGGATGCTGACAAATGAAGCATGTGCAGGTCGGTGCTTGGAGGCTTGCTTGCACTGGGGGAGCCGCCGAAGCCGAGAGACTTGGGCCAAGTGTGTTCCCGGTTGTAGTGCGCCGAATCGGTGGGTCCAGACCGGTCAGCTACCTTCTGGTAACAGCGGTTTCGGTAAACATCTAGAATGTAGTTCTGCGAACTGGCGCTGCCGGCGGCGCAGACGTTGTCCGGTGCCTCGTCGGCGATATCAAGTTCGGTCCAGCCATAGCCGTAGACTTGGTGGTCCTTGATGATGTTGTGCAGCGTGCAGCGCAGCTGCTCCGGGCTGCTGGTGTTGACCGTGTCGTAGTAAGTGCCGGCTGAACTGGTGGCGACGGTGAAATTGACCACCGTGTCCGCAGCGGGGCTCTGGGCACCGCCATCCGCAACCTTGGTTCGGTTAATGGTGAAGGTGCAGGCGTCACCAGCCACCAGCGCCGTACCGGTATTGATGGTGAAGCTGGTGCCGCTGTTTGCATGGTTCAGCGAAATGCCGGTGCTGGTGTCGCAGGCCAGGGCGAATGCGCCTGCTGACAGCGTGACGGGCTCGCTGAACAGCACCACGATGTCGCCCGCCGACGGGAAGGACGCATTGCCGTCCATGGGCGTGGTCGACAGCACGGTCGGTGGCGGGTCCGCCGCAGGCGTGAAGGCGATGCTGCCCGGGTCGACCAGTGTGTCCGGCGTGCCGTCCTGGTCGGTGATGGCGCCAGCATCCAGCGTCAGTGTGCAGTTCTCGCCGGCAATGAAGTCCGTGGCAGGATCAATCTCGTAGTTGCCCGGCCCACCAGTGACGACCACATTGCCGGTGTTCCGGTTGCCACTGACGCTGCAGATGATCTGGAACCAGTTGGCACCCAGATTGACCGACTCGGAGAAGGTCAGCGACAGGTTGCTGTTGACCGGAAAGTCGTTGGCGCCGTTGGCCGGTGTGCTGGCAATGAGCTCGGGTGCGTTGTCGACCGGGGCACCGAAAGTCTGGCCGTTGTTGCAGGCGCCGAAGGTCGAGGAGGCTTCGCCTTGCCAGATGAACTCGGAGTAGGAATATCCGTTCCCGGAAAGCTGAAGGCTTTCGCCGCTACTCCCGGCGTTGTCTTCGGCGACACCGATGTCGGTGCTGGCCATTCCCGATGCCGGGCCATTGGTGGCGGTGAAGCTGCCTTCGTAGCTCAGGAACTGGATGACGGCATTGCCCGGGCCGACCAGCGCCAGGCCATCCGGGCTCCCGTTCTGGATCTGTCCGCCGCCATTTGTCGTGAAGTTGAAGCTGGAGATGCTCACGCTTGCGCTGCAGGTGACGTTGCTTCCGGCCGAAAGCGTCTGGTCGTCGTAGGTCGTGCCGCCATTGCCGTTGTAGAGAACGATCCGGTATTGCGAGAGGTCTTCGCCGCCGGTCGCCACTACCTCGACGGTTTCGTCGGCGTCGGTCGAGCCCGGTGTGTCGTAGTGGATCTCATTGATGAAGACATCTGCGGAGGCGGACAGCGGCAGCAGCAGGAGGGCGAGCGTCAACGACGCGCGCAGGTCGGAAAGGCGCACAGATTGATCCCCGGAAGACAGCAAGCAGGGCAGAATATCGCGCTTCTCATGTCAGTTTCATGTCGCGCTGCAGCGTGTCGGGTGCCGCGCACCCGTGGATTTCCAGGAAGAGGTTTCCGATCCGGCCCTTGAAAGCGATCGCAACGCCCCCATCAACTTGGCCGACGCCGGCGCTTCACAGAGCCGTCCGGCGCGCGTTAAAATTCTGGCACTCGCACTCAATGAGTGCTGATAGCGGCAATTTTGTCTTTTATAATCAATCATTTGCGAGGGAAGCAAAATGAGCGTCAATCTCAAACCCCTGTACGACCGCGTGGTCGTGAAGCCGATCGACGGTGACACCCTGTCCGCCGGCGGCATCGTGATTCCGGACAGTGCCAAGGAGAAGCCGACCCAGGGCGAGATCATCGCCGTGGGCGAGGGCAAGGCACTGGACAGCGGCGACATTCGTGCGCTGAAGGTCAAGGTCGGCGACAAGGTCATCTACGGCCAGTATTCAGGCAGCGCCTACAAGCACGAAGGCACCGAGTACAAGATCATCCGCGAAGACGACATTCTCGCGATTGTCGGTTGATCGTCGGGACTCGGGATTCGTGATCCGGGATTCGTCAAGACAAGAGCGCGCTTTCGCTGCGCTCAGTCCGACAAGCCCCACGCGCCCCGATTCCTGCCTTTATCGAACTCCCCATCCCTAATTCCGAATCTCGAGGTTTCAAACAATGGCAGCAAAAGAAGTTCGCTTCAGCGAAGATGCCCGCGCCCGCATGGTGAAGGGCGTCAACGTCCTGGCCGATGCGGTCAAGGT
>JAGRJX010000319.1 GCA_020442545.1 Lysobacterales bacterium | reverse complement strand
GCTCGCCGACGTTGACGAAGTTGGTGTCCGGGGTGATCACGAAGGGCTCGAGGCCCGAGAGTCGCGTGTACGGCGCCGGTGTTGGGGCTTTTCGCGGCGAAATGCCAGCCACTGCTTCGGCAATCGCCTTGATGTGTGCCGGCGTGGTGCCGCAGCAGCCGCCAACCACGTTGAGCAGGCCGTCGCGGGCGAATTCACCCAGCGTTGCGGCCATCATTTCCGGCGTTTCGTCGTAGCCACCGAAGGCGTTTGGCAGGCCGGCGTTGGGGTGAATGCTGATCGCGCAGTCGGCGATCTGCGCCAACGCATCGGTATGCGGCCGCAGATCCTTGGCACCCAGTGCACAGTTGAGGCCGATCGACAGCGGACGTGAGTGCCGCAGCGAGTACCAGAAGGCCTCGGCAGTCTGTCCGGACAGCGTGCGGCCGGACTTGTCGGTGATGGTGCCGGAGATCATCACCGGCAGCCGTGCGCCGCGCTGCTCGAACACCTCGTCCAGCGCAAACAGGGCGGCCTTCGCATTCAGCGTGTCGAACACGGTTTCGACCATCAGCACATCGGCGCCACCTTCAATCAGGCCTTCGGTGGACTCGATGTAGGCCTCGACCAGTTCATCGAAGCTGACGTTGCGGAAGCCGGGGTTGTTGACGTCCGGGCTGATCGATGCGGTGCGGTTGGTTGGTCCCAGCGTGCCGATCACGAATCGCGGGCGTTGCGGGGTCAACTCAGTCACGGCATCGCAGGCTTCGCGGGCCAGACGCGCGCTTTCCGAGTTGATCTCGCGCACCAGCGCCTCGCAGCCATAGTCGGCCTGCGCGATCGATGTGGCGTTGAAGGTGTTGGTCTCGACCATGTCCGCGCCGGCATCGAGGTAGGCGCGATGCACGGCGCGCACGATGTCCGGCTGCGTGAGGCTCAGGATGTCGTTGTTGCCGCGAAGGTCATGGCCGATGTGTTCGGCTGCTTCACTGCCACGCGCGAAGCGCTCAGCGCGGAAGCCGTCTTCATCCAGTTCGTAACCTTGGAGCATGGTGCCCATGGCGCCGTCGATGACCAGGATGCGCCTGGCGAGTTCGGATAACAGCTGCTCGGTGCGTTCGCGATTGATCCACGGAAGCATGTGGACGGAGGCCGGGCTCATGGCTTGCTCCCCAGCAGCGACAGGACATTGAAATGCGGCGGTCGGCGTTCGCGATTGATCACGCCACAGCTCAGAACATCGAGTCCCGCTTTCCTGGCCATCGTCGTCAGCTGCTTCACCTCGAAACCGAGATTGGCGTGGTTGAAGGGCGCGACGGCTGCCTGATGGCCGTGCTTCTGCAATGTGGTCGCCAGCAGCTGGCCGCCGGGTTTCAGCACGCGTACCGCTTCCTTCAGCGCCTTCTGCGGCCTGTCGGCATAGGTGAGGGCATTCATCAGCAGCACCAGGTCGAAGCTGGCATCCTCCTCGTCGAGCGCATGCATGTCACCTCGATGAACGTCCACATTGCGGAATTCGCGCAGGCGCTCGCTGGCGGCGCTGACGATCCTGGCGCTGGCGTCAATGCAGACGTAGCGGCTGGCGCGTGGTGCCAGCAGCTCCGCCATCAGGCCATCACCGGACGCGATATCCAGCACACGGCCGGGATCCACCAACTGCAGCGCGGCGCGGGCCATCGCCTCCCAGGTGCGACCGGGCGAGTAGTGGCGCTCCATGTCGCCGGCGACGTTGTCGGCCCAGTTCTCGCTGGCCGCACGTTGCGCCAGCACCTCCGGCAGGCGCAGGGCATCCTGTTGCAGCAGCGGATCATTGGCGGTGCCGCTCAGGGACTTCCACAACGCATGCTGGGCTTCATTCAGCGGATCTTCGGCAAACCGGTAGTAGGAGGAGACACCGGAACGGCGGTCGATGACCAGACCGGCTTCCTTGAGTCGCGCCAGGTGCGTGGACACGCGCGGCTGCGCAAGGCCGGTGATCTGCGCCAGCTCCGCGACGGTCAGCTCTTCTCGATCCAGCAGTGCCAGCAGGCGTACCCTGGTCGGGTCCGAGAGCAGGCGCAGGCAGGCCGACCAGGCGTTCAGGTCCACGATCTATCCTTTCATCGGGATGCAAAGATGAAAGGGTAGGCCGCGACCGTCGGCAGGTCAAGGTGTCATCGACTGTACCGCGGAGCTGGCTTGATTCCCCGGTCGTATCCTTGGTGCGATCCTGTCGCGAAGCGCCAGCCAGGGGCGCTCAAAACACTGGTAGACCGCGGCACAGAGCAATATGGCCAGCGCACAGAACAGCACGGCCTGGAGCAAGCATTCGGCGGTACTCCGGCCGTGCCAGCCGAGCGCTCCCACGAGGATGCGCAGGAGCAACGCATGCGATACATAGAGCGCGTAGGACCACAGCGCGAGCCGGGTGATGGTAGTCCTGATACCCGATGGCAATCGATGGCCTTGCCAGCGCGCCGCCATCGGGAGCATTGCCGCAAAACTGGCCGGCATCAGATTGAAGAGCAGCGTGCGCGCCATGAGACTGCTGTCACGCGGGAGGTTCAGGTACATCCATGCGCAGATCATCAGCCCGGCGACGCCTCCCGCAGCGACCGCGACGACAGCGCGTGAGCCGGGTTTGAATCGGCGCACCATGAGGATGGCGACGACGCCGTAGGCAATGGCGTCGAGGCGCGCGACGACGACCTTGCGCACACCCTCATCCCACGACGGACCGACCTGCAGTACGTACAAGAGCCGGACCAGGGTGAAGACGGCAATCGCCAGTATGATCAGGCCGGTCGGCGAACAGCCGGCGTTTCGCAGCGCGCGCCCGATACGGCCTTGGCCAATCACGATCAGCAATGGCGCGGCCAGGTAGAATATTTCTTCCACCGCGAGGCTCCACGACTCCTGATAGAAGGCCTGCGTGGGCCACGCCAGATTCTGGGCGAACACGGCGTAGTCCCAGACTCCTGGCCAGGCGCCCTCCAGCCAGCGAACCAGCAGCAGATTCAATATCAGAAAGAGGTAGTAGTTCGGCAGCGTTCTCAGCCACCGCCGAAGCCAGAAGCGACGCAGGTCAAGCCGACCGGCCTGCGCCTCGCTGATCAGCATGTCGCCGATGAGGAATCCGCTCAATACGAAGAAGAGTTCGACCCCGAGCTGCCCGGGCAGCAGCCACGGCTCAAAGGTGGAAAGATCGGCGACTACGGGAACGAACAGAAAGCTGGCGTGGGTGATGAGCACCATCAGGACAGCCAGTGCCCGGACCAGGTCCAGCCCGAGGACGTGACCTCGCATCATGTCGTTCTCTCGGGGATGGGCAAGGGGATGACGATCTCTGGTGAAACGGGCCCGCTATTGTAGACTGCGCCAACCCGGATTCCGGACATGTGTTGTCGCTCCATGTCATATCTTCTCGATGCGCTTTCCAGCAGCTGGCAGCAATTTCAGCTGATCTGCGTGATCTTCTGTGCCGGTCTGGCGGTTGAATCACTGCTTCCGGCGGAAGGCGGGCAGCCTCTGAAACACGTGGGCTTCAACATTCTCTATACGGTCATCTTTCTTCTGCTGACCAATCTGCTGGCCCCATCACTGATGGCACTCATTCGACCCTGGATCGAACAATGGGGTGTCGCGATTCCGGTCGAGTTTCCTGATGGGTTCGCGGGGCAGCTGGGGCAGGTGCTGGTGTTCCTGCTGATCATGGATTTCTTCTACTACTGGTTTCATCGCGCCCAGCACCTGGTGCCCGCGCTGTGGGCGCAGCACAAGCTTCATCACTCCGAAACATCGCTGAACATCACCACCAGCAGTCGTCATCACTGGCTTGAGGAGCCGTTTCGCGTGTTTGCGATGTGGCTTCCGATCGGCCTGCTGTTCCAGCAGCGACCCATGACCATCGCGTGGTTGTGGTCGTTCTTCCTGCTCTGGGGATACGTCATCCACCTCAATGTGCGACTGCCGCTGGGTCCGCTTACTCCAGTCCTTTGCGGCCCGCAGCTGCACCGAATCCACCACTCCCGTCTGCCGGAGCATGCCGACCGCAACTTCGCAGCATTCTTCCCGATTTTTGATCTGCTGTTCGGCACCTATTGCCGCCCGGACCGGAATACCTATCCCGCGACCGGGCTTCATGATGGCGAAGACCTGAACGGCGTGTTTCGATCCAGTCTGTCTCCATTTCGCGACTGGCTTGCGATGCTTGGGCGGCACCGGGACAAATCGCACCATGATCCGCGCAAGCACTGAAACACCAGGTCCGGCCTGGGCCGTTGTCACCACCAATGCAGTTTGACTCGCTCAGCTTCCTGCTGTTTTTCGGACTGGTTGTTGCCGCCGCTGCTGCTGTGCGCAGTTGGTCGGCCCGCAAGTCCCTGCTGCTGGTCGCGAGCTACGCATTCTATGGCGCATGGAGCCCGGCGTTCGTGCTGTTGCTTGCCGCCAGCAGCCTTCTCGATTGGCTGTTGGCCAGAGCCATGTCTGGCCGTCGTTCGCCGACTGCCCGGCGGACATTGCTGGTTGTCAGCCTGGTCGCCAATCTGGGCGTGCTTGCCTTCTTCAAGTACGCCGCTTTCCTGCACGATACGCTTGCCTGGATGCTGCTTCCGCTGGGCATCGAGCTGCCGTCGTGGCGGTGGTCGCTGGTGCTGCCGGTCGGTATCTCGTTCTACACCTTCCAGTCGCTCTCCTACACCATTGATGTCTATCGACGGAAGGTGGAACCGATTGCGTCGCTGCGGGATTTCTGCCTTTTCGTCGCGTTCTTCCCGCAACTGGTCGCGGGCCCGATCGTTCGTTACGAGACTTTCGCACCGCAGTTGGCTTCGGCGAGGAAGCCGTCCCGCGCTGCACTGTGCTCCGGCGGCGTCTGGATTCTCTGGGGGCTGTTCGAGAAGGTCGTGCTTGCCGACACCGTGTTTGCCGGCCCGGTGGATTCAGCCTGGGAGCACTTGTCGACCGCGTCGGCCACCACCGCGCTGGTTGCCATCCTCGGGTTTGCCGGGCAGATATTCTGTGACTTTGCCGGGTATTCGTGTTGTGCGATCGGCGCCGCGCGTTGCCTCGGCTTCGAGCTTCCGCGCAACTTCATGAACCCCTACGCCGCCATCGGATTCCGGGACTTCTGGCGCCGCTGGCATATCAGCCTGTCGACATGGCTCCGGGACTACCTCTACATCCCACTGGGCGGTGGCCGGGGAGGGAGGCTCGCAACGGTTCGCAATCTCTTCATCACCATGCTGCTCGGTGGCCTCTGGCATGGCGCTGGCTGGAACTTCGTGCTGTGGGGCGGCGCACACGGTGTGCTCCTGGCGCTTGAGCGTCAGGTGGTTGGCGGTCGGGCAACCGCTGGACGGGCGGCACACCGACTGTCACGGCTGGCGTGGGGAGGACTGACGCTCGCCTGCGTGGTGCTGCTTTGGGTGCCGTTCCGTGCGCCGGATGCCGCCAGTACCGGTGCCATGCTCTCCGCCCTGGGTGGCACCTGGTCCCGGCCGGACCTGGGCGGACTGCTGGTACTGGCAACCTTCGTCCTGATGCTGGCGGTGCAATGGCTGGCGCGCGACGACGGGATCGATGAACTGCTGGCGCGAACCCCGGACGGGTTGCTTGCAACCGTTCTTGCTGCGCTGATCGTGCTGATCGTACTCAGCCCTGGAGACAATCATGCATTCATCTATTTCCAGTTCTGAGCGCATCACCTGTCGCGCGCGACTGGGTCGGGTGTGGCTGGCTGCCATCATTCTCGCCGTGCTGGCGCTGGTGATGATCGATCATTTCTGGCGGTCGCGGGGTTTCTTGCCCGAGGTAGTGGACTCGCGCCAGCTCTGGGCACAGGAGCGTAGCCGGGTGGATGAATCCGGCGCCATGCCGGTGGTATTCATCGGTGCATCGCGCAGCGCCTACGGGATTGACCTTGACACCTGGCGGACGGCATTTCCGGCCACGCGGCCAGTGATGCTCTCCGTCAACGGTCATCACCCGATGGCAACGCTACGTGATCTTGCATCCGATGAGACGTTCCGCGGACTGGTGATCTGCGATGTGGACACCGATGGCCTGCGACCGACGTATTTCGACATGCAGAAGCCCTGGGTGGACTACTTCCACCAACAGTGGACCCCGAATTGGCGACTGCATCGCCTGCTGCTGACGGGTTGGCAGCAGCTTTCGGTCCTTGGCATGCCGGATCTGGGTTGGCGGCCAGTACTCGAACGCTGGCACGCAGGTCAGTCGGCGACGCTGCCGGTTGCCTGGATTGATTCACGCCGAAATGGCCGGATCCGCTTTTCCCGGATTGGCGATCTTGCGGCCTACGGCCAATGGTTCATCAATATTGCCCGTGAGAAGCTCGAGGCCGGTGGGCCAACTCCCGACCAATGGCTTGCGGACCTGGATGTAGTCACTACCTGGGTACACGCGATCCAGTCCCGCGGTGGGAAAGTGGTCTTCTTCCGTCCGCCGGTTGCCGAGGCCCTGAGGTCCATCGAGGCCGAACAGTACGACGACAGACTCTATTGGGACGCATTCGGCAGGGTTTCCGGCATCCATCTACTGGATGGTTTCGATGTGCCGCAAATGCAGGGTCTTGATTTTCCGGACTTTTCACACGTCGCAGCGGAAGACCGGGCCCGGCTGACGCTCGCGCTTGGTGACGCCCTCCTGGTATCGGGGCTGCTCGACCCGGATCGCCACGTCGCCCGCTGAAGCAAGGGTCGGGTGCGCGCGAATTCACTGCATCGGCGAGAAAGCATCGGCGAGAAAGTGCGGGAGCGATTACAATGCCGCCTTGGCGTCGGACGTGACCGACGACGGTTCCCCCAGTTCGAGATACTGCATGGATTTTTCCTTCACCGAAGAACAGCTGATGATTCAGGACGTCGCGCGGCGTATCGCCGGCGAGGTCATTGCGCCGAGTGCCGAACACCACGACGCCACGGGCGAATTTCCGCTCGACAACATCCGCACCCTGGGCGAAAACGGCCTGATGGGCATTGAGGTGCCGGCCGAGTACGGCGGCGCCGGCATGGACCCGATCAGCTACGTGCTGGCCATGGTCGAGGTGGCCGCCGCCGATGCCGCGCACAGCACCATCATGTCGGTGAACAACTCGCTGTTCTGCAACGGCATCCTCAAGTTCGGCACTGAGGAGCAGAAGCAGAAGTACGTGCGTGCCATTGCCGAGGGCAAGGAAATCGGTGCCTTCGCGCTGACCGAGCCGCAGTCCGGCTCCGATGCCACGGCCATGCGCTGCCGGGCCGTGAAGCAGGATGACGGCAGTTTCGTCGTCAACGGCAAGAAAAGCTGGATCACCTCGGGCCCGGTCGCCAGATACATCGTGCTGTTCGCCATGACCGAGCCGGACAAAGGCGCGCGCGGAATCAGTGCCTTCATGATCGACACCACCAAGCCCGGCTTCCATCGCGGCAAGACCGAGCCCAAGCTCGGCATCCGCGCCTCGGCGACCTGCGAGATCGAGTTCGAGGATTACGTGGTCGCGCCCGAAGAACTGCTCGGCGACGAGGGTCACGGCTTCAAGATCGCCATGGGTGTGCTCGACGCCGGCCGCATCGGTATCGCCTCGCAGGCACTGGGCATCGCCCGCGCCGCCTACGAGGCCACGCTGGAGTACGTGCGTGACCGCAAGGCCTTCGGCCAGCCGATCGGTGCCTTCCAGATGACCCAGGCCAAGATCGCCGACATGAAGTGCAAGCTGGATGCGGCGACGCTGCTGACCCTGCGCGCAGCGTGGAAGAAGGGCCAGACCGAGAAGGATGGTGGCCGCTTCAGTAACGAGGCCGCGATTGCCAAGCTCACGGCCTCCGAAGCGGCCATGTGGATCACGCATCAGGCAGTCCAGATCCACGGCGGCATGGGTTACAGCAAGGAAATGCCGCTGGAGCGCTACTTCCGCG
>JAGRJX010000318.1 GCA_020442545.1 Lysobacterales bacterium | reverse complement strand
GCACGAACACGGCGGTGACGCCCAGTGCGTAGGATGTGGTGATAACCGCATCGATCGAGTTCTTCATCGGCGGCATTCGACCAGGCCTCCGTTGGTACTTATCTCGATTGATGCGGTTCGTGCCTCACCGCATCCTACATCTGGAGTGCTGCTCGAAGTCCTTCAGGCAGTCGTCAGTCGCTGTTGGCGTCGTCGCCAAAGTGCAAACAGTGCGAACTCCAGTGCCAGCAGCACGAACACGGCGGTGACGCCCAGCATCACCGGATGCGCGCTGTGCTCGGCGAAGCCGTAGCCGATGCCGATCAGCAGGCTGTTCCAGAGCAGGCAGCCCAGCGTGCCGCCGATCAGAAAGGGCAGCAGCGGCACCGCCATCATGCCGGCGGGCAGGGGAATGAAGAAACGGACGACCGGGATGCTGTGGCCGATGACGCTGATCGTCAGCGGTTGCTTCCGGTAGCCGCGCCGACTCTTGGCGAACAGGTCCTGCGGAATCAGCAGGTAGCGTCCGTAGCGTTGCACCAGCCGTTGCGTGCGTCGCGGTCCCAGCGCGCGGCCGAGGCCGTACCAGAGCAGGCCGGCCAGCATGCCGCCAGCCGTGGTGGCGACGATGGCGGAGAACAGATCCGGCGTGTCGTGGACGACCTCGATGCCGAGGAAGACGTACAGCACATAGGACGGAATGATCGGCACCAGTTTCTCGATCAGCGCGATCAGCGCCAGGCCGAGCACACCCATGGCCAGCAAAGTGGCGACGAAGGCAGGCAGTTGCAGGGCGGATTCGGTCACGGGGAAGGCGTTGCCTTAACGAATATCGAGGGGGGTCGCGCAGGATACCGACAACGCCCCGGAACGGAAGTGCCGGGGCGTTGCTGACAGGGTCGACCTGGACTCAGCCTTCGTCGCGCCAGCGGCGCAGGCGGACGGCGAGGACCAGCATGCCGACGCCGATGGCGGCGGCGATCCATGGCGTGGGCGAAGCCAGCACCGCGTAGATCTTGTCCAGCGTCAGGACGTCGACCGCCATCCGGCCGCCGTTGTCCATGTTCTCGAACTGGCGGAAGAAGCCACCGTCCATCCAGGCCCCGGGGAACACGCCGAACAGGGCGCGGAACACCACGTCACGCCAGAAGCTCACATCCGGGAGCGCAATGCGCTGCATCAAATCCATGATGTTGACGATGATGCCGGCGCCCACCGGGATGCCAACGGCCCAGAGGAACGGCTTGCCCCGGGCCCAGGCGGAACAGAGCATCAGCCAGCCGATGGTCGGAAGCGCGACCAGTATGGTGACCGGGAGCGAACCCAGCATCACCCCGACGGTCTTGAACGGATGGCCGTAGCTGAACATCGCGCCGAAGGCATTGATGTCGTGGAAGGCGAAGAAGATGCCGATCATGGTGAGCTGCAGCAGTGAGGTCACGATGCCGGTGGCCAGTGCGATCAGCGGCACCACGACGGCGGCGGTGATCACCTTGGAGATCACCGTATCGCGATCCGACACTGGCAATGACTTCCAGAACAGCACGCTGCGGTCGCGACGGTCGTCATACAGCGCGCCCAGGCAGTAGAAGAACAGCACGAAGCCGGTAATGACGCCGACAAACATGGTGGTGCTGTACATGGTCAGATCCACGCCACTGCCGAACATGGCCTGCGCCTTTGCGTCCATGCCGTTGAGCATCGAGTCCAGCTTGAACAGGCCGATCTTCACGTTGGCACGGCCGGCAGCCAGCTGAGCTGCGATCATGCCCATCAGGTTCAGCAGCAGGAAAATACCGCCGCCGATGATCGGGGCCCAGAAGAAGCCGCCGCGATGTTCCCAGTATTCGCGCTTGAGCAGCCATTTCATGGTGTTCATTCGTAGGTTCCCTTCATGGTGGCGACGAACAGATCGGCGACGCCCGGCGTGCGGGTTTCGCCCAGTTCGGCGA
This sequence comes from Lysobacterales bacterium, assembly GCA_020442545.1. Classification (GTDB taxonomy): domain Bacteria; phylum Pseudomonadota; class Gammaproteobacteria; order Xanthomonadales; family Xanthomonadaceae; genus JACKOX01. The sequence goes on along the minus strand of JAGRJX010000318.1, from coordinate 559 downwards.
TTTGCAGTCGATTGGCGCCGGAGCGCTCCAGGTCGTAGAGCATCACGGACTTGCCGAAGACCTGGCGTTCGTCGATCGGGTCCAGCGCGCGCGCGGATTCGACCGCGTCATGGCCCACCATCACCTCGACAAAGCGCTCGGAGACATCGTCCATGGTCGCTGACAGCACGATCCTGCCGTCGCGGATGAACATCAGGTCGGAAAGAATGTGCTCGACTTCCTCCACCTGGTGGGTGGTGATGAGGATGGTCTTGCCCTCGTCGAAATACTCTTCCAGCAGGTTCTTGTAGAACTGCTTGCGGTAGAGGATGTCGAGGCCCAGCGTGGGCTCGTCCAGCACCAGCAGTTTGGCGTCGATGGCCATGACCAGGGCGAGGTGCAGCTGCACGATCATGCCCTTGGACATCTGCTTGACCTTCATGTCCGCGGTCAGCTTGGTGTTGGCCAGGTACTGCTCGCAGCGCTGGCGCGAGAAGCGCGGATGCACGCCTTCGACGAAATCAATGGCTTCGCGGACGCGGATCCAGCGCGGCAGCACGGCGACGTCGGCGATGAAGCA
>JAGRJX010000317.1 GCA_020442545.1 Lysobacterales bacterium | reverse complement strand
GGCAAGACCCGCGTCATCACCGAGAAGATCGCGCACCTGATCGCTACCGGGCGGGTGGCAGCGAAGCACATCGCGGCGATCACCTTCACCAACAAGGCGGCGAAGGAAATGCGCGAGCGCGTCGCTCGGCGCATCAAGGGCGACGCGGCAGAAGGGCTCACCGTCTGCACCTTTCACTCGCTGGGGCTGAAGATTCTGCAGATCGAGCACGCGACGGCCGGCCTGCGACGCGGTTTTTCGGTGTTCGACGCCGACGACAGTGCAGCCCAGATTCGCGACCTGCTGCCCAAAGGCACCGATCGCGACACGCTGGAATCGGTGAAGGCGCTGATTTCCCGCGCCAAGAACGAGGGCCTCGACCCGGAAGGCGCGGCCGCCGTGGCACAAAGCCCGCGCGAACGCGAGGCCGCCGATATCTACGGCCACTACCAGCGCCGGCTGTCGGCCTTCAACGCGGTGGATTTCGACGACCTGATCCGCCTGCCGCTGAAGCTGCTGGAGGAAAACGCCGAGCTGGCCGGTGGCTGGCGCGAGCGACGGCGCTACCTGCTGGTCGACGAATACCAGGACACCAACGGCGCGCAGTATCGCCTGCTGAAGGCACTGGCCGGGCCGAAGGCGAACTTCACCTGCGTCGGTGATGACGACCAGTCGATCTACGCCTGGCGCGGCGCCGACCCGGAAAACATCATGCGCCTGGGTCGTGACTTTCCGCAGCTCAAGGTCATCACACTGGAGCAGAACTACCGCTGCGCCCGACGCATCCTGCGCGCGGCCAATGCGGTGATCGCCAACAACCCCCACGAACACCCAAAGCAACTGTGGAGCGACCACGACGACGGCCCGCCGATCCGCGTGGTCGAGTGCGACAACAACGAGCAGGAAGCCGAGCGCGTCGCCGCCGAGATCGCCTTCCAGCAGGAGCGCGACAAGCGCCCATGGCACGACTTCGCCATCCTGTTCCGTGGCAACCACCAGTCCAAGCCGCTGGAAAAGGCGCTGCAGATGCTGCGCGTGCCCTACCACCTGTCCGGCGGCACGGCGTTCCTGGATCGCGGCGAGGTCAAGGACGCCATGGCCTGGCTGCGGCTGATTGCCAATCCCGATGACGACGCCGCCTTCCTGCGTGCGGTCGGCGCGCCCCGACGCGAGATCGGCCAGACCACGCTGGCCAGGCTCAGCGAGCTTGCCGGTCAGCTGCATTTGAGCCTGGGCCGCGCCGCCGAGCGTACCGACGTGGTCAGTCGCCTGTCCTCGCGTCCTGGCGCGGCACTGGACGGCTTCACCCGGCTGGTTCATGAGCTGCGTTCTCAGGCCGGGCGTTTGACCGCCGCCGAACTGTACCGGCAGGTCATCGAACATTCCGGCCTGCTGCCGGCGCTGCGCGCCGAGCACGGTGAAAGCCCGGGCTATCACCGCCGTCGCGAGAACCTCGAAGAACTGGCCAACTGGCTGGACGGCGAGCGCGCCAGTCCGGGCGATCTGGTCGCGCAACTGAGCCTGCTGAGTCATGCCGATCGCGACAATCCGGGCAACACGGTACGGCTGATGAGCCTGCACGCGGCCAAGGGCCTGGAGTTCCACGCCGTGTTCATGGTCGGTGTCGAGGACGGCCTGCTGCCGCACCAGGCCAGCCTCGATGAAGGCCGGCTGGAGGAAGAGCGCCGGCTGATGTACGTCGGCATGACCCGAGCCAAACGGTTGCTGCAAATCAGCCACAGCCGCCGCGCGCGTCGCTACGGCGAGCTGGTGCGTCTGGAACCCAGCCGCTTCCTCGCCGAGCTGCCGGATGCCGAAGTACACCGCATCGGCGACAACAGCGAGCAGGACCAGTCGGAGAAGCAGGTCCGCGCCGAGACCCACATGGCGCGGATTGCGGCCATGCTCGGCGGCGACGCCGGCTGAGGCCGCGACCCGCAAGTCGAACTGTCGTCGACAGCGGTTACACTGCGGCAACCACCCAAGAATGGAAGCCGCGATGTTCCCGATTCGTCATGTTCGTCCTGCCGTCCTCGGCCTTGCCTGCGCACTGCTCGCCGCCTGCCACGGCGGCAAGGCCGTGCGTGAAAGCCCGGCGCCGGTCGCGGACAGCGCGCCGGCCGTCAGTCAGCCAGCGCCCGACGACACTTTCAACGCCGTGGCCTGGATGCAGACCAGCGCGGAATACGCGGCGCTGACCACGCAGGTCTATCGCAATGTCTGCGAGGCCTTGCCCGCGGCGGTTGCCGATCCGTCGCAAAGCGCGCTGATCGGCGGTGAGCAGGGTGGCGGTTTTGAATCGCTGCCGCCGGCCGTCATCGCCGATATCGACGAGACGCTGCTGGACAATTCCGCCTATGCGGCGCGTCGTATCGCCAGCGGCGGGCCGTTCGACCCGGTGGCCTGGAAGGTCTGGATTGACGAAGCGGCGGCAAGGCCGATGCCGGGCGTACAGATTCTGCTCGACTGTCTCGCCGAGCAGGGCGTCACCCTGGCCTACATCAGCAACCGCAATCACGAGGGCGAGCGCGCCGCCACGGTGAAGAACCTGCGCCAGGAAGGATTCCCGCTGCCGCCGGACAATGACGACCTGGTCCTGCTGCGCGGCGATCCGCGCGGCGTGGATGCCGACTGGAGCGAAAAGGGCGCGCGTCGGCGCTGGGTCGCGGACCGCTATCGGGTGGTGGCGTTGCTCGGCGACAATATCGGTGACTTCATGAACGGCATTGCCACCAGCATCGAGCAGCGCGACGCCATGGTGCGTGACCACGCCGACAACTGGGGCACGCGCTGGTTTGTCTTTCCCAATCCGTCCTATGGCTCCTGGGAGAAAGCGCTGCTGTACGGCTGCGACACCGCAAAGACCGCACCGGGGCGTTGCCGACATCAGCATCTTCGTGCGGACTAGGCAATAAAATCAATTACTTGGACAATATTATTTCAAGTGTTGCATTAAGAATGTCTTGCATTTAAGCTTTGCCCGGACACCACAGCGTGTCGATTGCCCTGAGCAATGCCGCGACAACGACAAGAACCGCTCCACGGAAGGGGCACGACGGGAGGCTTGGCCTCCCGTTTTCTTTTCGGCGCGCGGATGCGCATGGCCATGCCGCTTGTCAGCCATCCGGTGCCCACCTAAAGTGTGCTCCCCGTACCGTTTGTACGGCCCGAATCCAACGAAACCGGAGCATCACCGTGAAAAGCCTGACCACCGTTTCTCTTGCGGCCCTGATGGCGCTGGGCCTGTCGGCCTGCGGCAGCGATCAGTCCAGCCCCGAAGCCACCCAGCCCGCGCAGGCACCGGCCAAGGCTGCACAATCCGAAAGCCCGACCGCCGTGATCGATGGCGTGGCCCGCGAACTGGCCAACGGCAACCTGCTGGCGGTGATGCAGCTGAGCATGCCGGCCGCCAAGTTCGACGAAGCCAAGTCCAAGTGGATCGAGGAGCGCGACCAGGATCCGCCGAGCGAGGAAGAGAAGGCCAAGTTTGCCGAGATGATGACCAAGCTCACCGCTGACGATGGCGAAGAGCAGATGATGGCCGAGCTGGAGCCGCACCTGGTCAAGTACGACACCGAGATGGCCCCGCAGAAGCCGATGATGGTCGGCATGGGCCAGGGTTTTGCCGCACAGGCGATCCAGGAGAACCAGGAGCTGAGCGCCGACGAGAAGCAGGCGGCGACCAATGCGCTGGGTGGTGCTGCCAACTGGATCAACGCCACCAACTTCGGTGACCGCGAGCTGGCCCGCAAGGCCGTGCGCGAGGCCATCACCACCGCCAAGGCGCTGGACATGACGTCGCTGGACGAAGTGCAGTCCATGGACTTCGAAACCATGCTCGGCAAGGCCGGCACCGCCTTCCAGGGCGTCAAGCGCGTCTTCGCGGTCTACGGCCTGGACCTGAACAAGACCCTGCAGAGCGTGAAGTCCGAGCTGGTCAGCCAGGACGGTGACAAGGCCACGGTCAAGGTCAACTTCAACCTGTTCGACCAGCCGCTGAGCTTCAACACCGAAATGGTGCAGGTCGACGGCCGCTGGTACGGCAAGAAGGCCATGGAGCAGGTCAGCGAGACCGCGGACGAGGCCGAAGACATGATTGAGGACACCGAGAACGCCGAGGACACCGCCGACCTCAATCACTGACCATCAGGCAGTTTCCACCATGAAAAAGCCCGGCCATGGTGATGGCCGGGCTTTTTCTTGCCAGACGCTCCGCACAGCAAGCGGCCCTCTGCAAGAGCGCATGTATGCGTCATTGTGAGCTTCGGCCGCGACGCGACCGTGCGCATGCGGCGATAATGCGCCCATGAGTGAATCACCCGAAGTCCCGGCCAGCGCCAGCGTGCCCGACCGCCGCATTTCCTGGCCGTACCGTTTCCTCGGCTGGATCATGCGGCCATGGATCGAGATCCGCCGCGAGCCGACGGTGGGCATCGACGAACTGGTGCGCCCGGGTCTGCCGGTCTGCTACGTGGCCGAGCGCTACGGCCTGTCCACCCACCTGATCCTCGAACAGGCCACCGCCGAGGCCGGCCTGCCGTCACCGCTGCTGCCGATCCGCGGCAACGGCGGCAATGACCTGCTGGGCAAGGGCCGTGCGATGTTCGCGCTGTCGCGGCGGCAGGGCTTCGGGTTCGGCCGGCCGCGTTCGCTGAGCCACCCGGAAAGCCTGGCGCGGCTGGTGCAACAGCTGCGCGACGACCCCGATCTCGACGTGCAACTGGTGCCGGTGTCGCTGTTCGTCGGCCGTGCACCGGACCGCGAGGAAGGCTGGTTCAGCGTGCTGTTCTCCGAGAACTGGGGCGTGGTTGGCCGCTTCCGGCGGCTGCTGGCGATCCTGCTCAACGGCCGCAACACCCTGGTGCGCTTCTCGCCGCCGGTCAGCCTGCGTGAGGTGCTGGCCGAAGGCCTGACGCCGGAGCGCTCGGTGCGCAAGATCGCCCGCGTGCTGCGCGCGCACTTCCGGCGCATCCGCACCGCGGTCATCGGTCCCGACCTCTCGCACAGGCGCACGCTGGTCGACGGCCTGCTGGCCAACGAGACCGTCAGCCGCGTGATTGCCGAGCAGGCGCGAAAGGAAGGGATCGCCGAGCCCAGGGTCCGCGACCGCGCGCGCAGGATGGCGCGCGAGATCGCGGCGGACTACTCCAATCCGGTGGTGCGCTCGCTGTCGTTCATCTTGAAGCCGTTCTGGAACAAGCTCTACGACGGCATCGAGATGCACCATTTCGACACCCTGCGCGACGTGGCACCGGGGCACGAGATCATCTACGTGCCCTGCCACCGCAGCCATATCGACTATCTGCTGCTGAGCTACCTGCTGTACCAGCACAACATCGTGCCGCCGCATATCGCTGCCGGCGACAACCTCAACCTGCCCATCGTCGGGCCGATCCTGCGTCGCGGCGGTGCCTTCTTCCTGCGCCGCAGCTTCAAGTCCAACGCGCTGTATTCGACGATCTTCAGCGAATACGTGGCGATGCTGATCGACCGCGGCGTGTCCATCGAATACTTCATCGAGGGTGGACGCTCGCGCACCGGTCGCCTGCTGCCACCCAAGGGCGGCATGCTGGCGATGACCGTGCGCGGCTTCCTGCGCCGGCCGCGGCGTCCGGTGGTGTTCCAGCCGGTGTACATCGGCTACGAGAAGCTGATGGAGGCGCGCAGCTACCAGGCCGAGCTGTCCGGCAAGGCCAAACAGAAGGAAAGCCTGCTGGGCCTGCTTCGCGCCTTCGGCGTGCTGCGCCATCGCTACGGCAAGGTGGCGGTGAATTTCGGTCAGCCGATTTTCCTGAGCGAGGTGCTGGACGAACGCGCGCCGGCGTGGCGTGATCACCCGCTGGACAGCGACGAGAAGCCGGGCTGGCTCAATCCCGCGGTGGACGCGCTGGGTGAGCGCATTCTGGTCGAAATCAACCGCGCCGCCGACGTGAACCCGATCGGCCTGCTGGCGCAGGCGCTGCTGGCGACGCCGAACCACGCCATGTCCGAGTCGGATCTGCTCGAACAGCTGGCCGTTTCGCAGACGCTGCTGGCCAGCAGCCCGTATTCGGATCGTGTCACCATCACGCAGCTTGAGCCGGCACAGATCATCGCCTATGGCGAAAAGATGGAAGTGCTGTCGCGCACGCCGCATTCGCTGGGCGACGTGATCGCGTTGAGTGCCGACAAAGCCGTGGTGCAGCGCTACTTCCGCAACAATCTGTTGCACCTGTTCGCCGCCGCCTCGTGGATCGCCTGCTGCTTCCAGAACAACCGCCGTATGAGCCGCGCCGGCGTGGTGCGCCTGGGTCGACTGCTGTATCCGTTCATCAGGAACGAACTGTTCCTGCCGTGGACCGAAGAGCAGTTCGGCGAACGCCTGCAGGCCACCATCGGCACGCTGTGCGACCTCAAGCTGCTCGGGTTCGATCCGGATTCGGGTCAGCTGAGCCGTGACAAGGGCCAGACCGACAGCGTGTTCCAGCTGCGGGTGATCGCGCACAGCCTGCAGCCTGCGTTCGAGCGCTATTACCTGGCCATTGCCATCCTGGTGCGCAACGGTAGCGGCAACCTCAGCGTCGGTGAGCTGGAAAAGCTCTGCAAGCTCACCGCCCAGCGCCTGACCCTGCTGCACGCACCCACGGCGCCAGAATATTTCGACCGCGCCCTGTTCCGCGGCTTCCTCAACCGACTGCGTGAAGCGAAGGTGCTGTGGACCACCGAAGACGGCAAGCTGGCCTTCGACGAGCGCATGGACGGCTGGTCGCGCGACGCCAAGGTCATCCTCGGCCGCGAACTGCGCCACAGCATCCAGAAGATGGCGCCGGCGACGACGCAGCCGGAGCAGGAAGCTCCCAAAGTTGCAGCTGAAAGCGAGACCGAATAGCGCGCGGCCAGCTGAGTTGCGCGATGCGGCATCCGCCTCCCGCCATCGCCGCCTACAGCACCTGTCTGCTGACCGCGACGAAGTGGCAGACGCTGCCGGCGATCACGAACAGGTGCCAGACCGCGTGTGAGTAGCGCAGCGATTCGCGGTGGTAGAAAAAGGTGCCGGCGGTGTAGAACAGGCCGCCGATCAGCAGCCACAGCAGGGTGACGCCCGGGATCGACGCCAGCATTGGCGCCACCGCGACCAGCACCAGCCAGCCCATC
>JAGRJX010000316.1 GCA_020442545.1 Lysobacterales bacterium | reverse complement strand
ACGTTTCTGTCCTCCGTCGGCTCTGACTGCGGCATCGCCAACGTCAATATCGGCCCCTCGGGCGCCGAGATCGGCGGCGCCTTCGGCTGCGAGAAGGAAACCGGCGGCGGCCGCGAGTCCGGTTCGGATGCCTGGAAGGCCTACATGCGTCGCCAGACCAACACCATCAACTACTCGCACGATCTGCCGCTGGCACAGGGCATCAAGTTCGACCTGTAATGCGATGCGGCCCGGCCCCGGTTTCGGGGTCGGGCCACCTTCGTTGCGTCACATCCGGCGTACCGTGTCGTCCTGATTGCCAGCGTCCCGCGATTCCACCGCTTCAGGAGACACCAGAATGAACGCCTTCGTTCGCCAGACCAGCACCACAGCCGTCCTCAGCCTGGTGTTCGGCATCCTTGGCTGGATCGCTATTCCATTCATCGGCTCGATCGTGGCCGTGATCTGCGGGCACATGGCCCGCAGTGAAATCCGCCGCGCACCAGCCAGCACCATCGAAGGCGACGGCATGGCCCTCGCCGGCCTTATCCTTGGCTGGTCGATGCTGATCCTGTCGATCCTCGCCATCGTGGCGATGTTCATGTTCTTCGGCGGACTGGCCTTCATCGCCGCGCTTGGCGCGCACTGAGGGCGTATCACCCGCGAGGTCGGACTGGCCTCAGACCTTTTCGTCGCTGCGCCTGCGAGCCGACTGCGCATCGGCCACGTCGTCACCGCGTTGACGCAGGTGTCGCCGTTCGCCATGGCGCAGCCACAGCTCGGCGACGCGAACATCGGTGAATACCCGCGCATCGAGGCCGGCTTCGGTGGCGAAGATCTCGCAGAACTCGACCCGCTCCAGGCCGTTCGGCTTGACGTGGGCGATGCGCAACGCATCGAAGCCCTTGCCGTCCATGGCCTGCACCAGCGCCATCCATTCGTCTGCAGTCAGCGGAGTGCCGGTCAGCTCATCAACCAGAAGCAGCGACTGCGGCCGATACCGCGCCACCCACTCGGCAATCTCGTTCCAGTAGGCGAGCGTGTTCGCCATCGAACTCTCGCCCTTGACCTGGACGCGGAGCTCGCCGTGGCGATGGTCGAAACTGATCGTGTATGGCCCGGCCATGACATCAGCAACCTGTCGCAGCATGTGGCCCGATCATCGTCCCCGATGCCCGCCAATGCAATCCATGCATATCGCGAATGCCCGCGGATTGCCCTGCGGCGAACGCGCGCAACGTGAGAGAATACGCGGCCTCCCGAGCCTTTCCCGGATCGCATGTACGGACTCGCCAAGCCTCTGCTGTTCTGCATTGACGCGGAAAAAGCCCATCACCTAGCGCTCAACAGCATCGAGCTGGCCTGGCGCACCGGCATGAACCCGCTGCTGGCGGCGAAGCCGAAACCACTGCCAACCCGTGTGTTTGGCATCGACTTCCCGAATCCGGTCGGCCTCGCCGCCGGCCTCGACAAGGATGCCGCGCATATCGATGCGCTGGCGTCGCTGGGTTTCGGCTTCATCGAGGTCGGCACCACCACGCCGAAGCCGCAGTCCGGCAACCCGAAGCCGCGCATGTTCCGCTTGCCGGAGCACCAGGCCGTCATCAATCGCCTCGGCTTCAACAACGGCGGCGTCGATGCCCTGCTGCGCAACGTCGAGCGCTCGCGTTTCTCCGGCGTGCTCGGTATCAACATCGGCAAGAACAAGGACACGCTGAATGAGAACGCGGCCGACGACTATCTGCACTGCCTTGAACGCGTCTATCCGGCGGCCAGCTACGTCACCGTCAACATCTCCTCGCCGAACACGCAGGGCCTGCGTGAACTGCAGCAGGGCGATGCATTGCGCCGTTTGATCGACCAGCTGCGCGAGGCGCAGGAGGCATTGGCGGCGAAGCATGGCGCTCGCAAACCGATGCTGTTGAAGATCGCGCCGGACATCGACGACGCACAGATGGACGCCATTGCCGGCGTGGTTCTCGATGCCGAAGTCGACGGCCTGATCTGCACCAATACCACCATCGACCGCGAAGCCATCAAGGGCCATCGCTTCGCGGACGAGGCCGGCGGACTGTCCGGCGCGCCGCTGATGACGCCATCCACAGAGATACTGCGACAGATGGCGAAGCGACTCGACGGCCGCGTGCCGCTGATCGGCGTCGGCGGCATTCTTTCCGGCCACGATGCGGCGGGCAAGTTCGACGCCGGCGCCTCGCTGCTGCAGTTCTACAGCGGCATGGTCTATCGCGGCCCGGCGCTGATCGGCGAATGCGTCGAGGCGCTGCGAGAGCGCGCATGACCGACGCCTTCACCCTGCTCGACGATGCCTCGCTGGAAGGCCGCAACACCTTCCGGGTGGCGGCTCGCGCGGCGCTTCTGGCTGACGTCAATCACGCCGATGGCTTCGCCGAGCTGTTCCGCTATCCGGTGTTCGAGGCCGGAAATCCGCTGGTACTGGGCGGCGGCAGCAACCTGCTGTTTGCCGGCGACTGGCCCGGCCCGGTACTGTCGATCCGCGCCCACGAGATCCGCATTGTCGAGGACGACGGCGACAGCGCGCTGGTCCGCGCCGAAGCCGGTGCGGAGTGGAATGACCTGGTCGGATGGACGCTGGCGCGCAACCTGCCTGGTCTCGAGAACCTTGCGCTGATTCCCGGCACCGTCGGCGCTGCGCCGATCCAGAACATCGGCGCCTACGGCGTGGAAGTCCGCGAGCTGGTGGAAACCGTGGAAGCCTGGGATCGCGACGTCGGCGCGATCAAGCGCGTCCCGGCCGTGGACTGCGACTTCGGCTACCGCGACAGCCGCTTCAAACGCGAGCATGACCGCTGGATCGTCTTCGCCGTCGAATTCCGCTTCCCGAAGCAGCGTGAACTGCGCCTGGACTACGCCGGCATCCGCGACGAGCTGCAGCGCATGGGGGTGGAACAGCCCACGCATCGCCAGGTAGCCGAGGCGGTGTCGCGCGTCCGCACCGCAAAGCTGCCAAACCCGAGCCTGCTCGGCAATGCAGGCAGCTTTTTCAAGAATCCAGTGGTTTCGCGGGCGCAGGCCAACGACCTGCTCGCCAAACATCCCGACCTGCCCAACTACGCGACGGATGACGACATCACCCGCAAGCTGTCCGCCGCCTGGCTGATCGAGCGCGGCGGCTGGCGCGGAAAGCGCATCGGCGATGCCGGCGTGTCCGAACAGCACGCGCTGGTGCTGGTCAATCACGGACGTGCGCACGGTGCGCAGATTCTCCAACTCGCTCGGGACATCGCCCGCGACGTCCGGCATCGCTTTGACGTCGAGCTGGAGCCCGAGCCACGGATCATTGGAGCCGACTGGAACCCGTGACGACCCGAACCCCCCCGCCTTCCCGGAGTGACCCCGCCCGCGCTGCCTGCTCGTCTGCGCCGACACCCGCAGCCGTGTCGCCGCCCAGGGGCAGGGATGGTCTCGATCCGCAGTCGACAGCGGTACTGTTGATGGTAGGCAGTGCTGCGTTCTTTTCCTGTATGGCCATCGCGATCCGCTTTGCCTCACAGCAACTGCACCCTTTCGAGATCGCGTTCTTCCGAAACCTGTTCGGCCTGCTCTTCGCGCTGCCTCTGCTGTATCGAGGCGGCCTGAAGCTGCTGAAGACGGACAAGAAGCGCTACTACCTCATTCGCTGCGCCATTGGCATGGTCTCGATGCTCTGCGGATTCTGGGCCATCGTCAACCTGCCGCTGGCACAAGCAATCTCGCTGTCGTACTCGACACCGCTGTTCGTCACCATCGCTGCGGTGCTGGTGCTGGGCGAAGTGGTCCGGATGCGTCGCTGGACAGCGGTCATTGTCGGACTGGTCGGCGTCATGGTGATCGTGCGCCCCTGGGGGCATGCCTTCACGCCTGCACTGCTGGTGCCCCTCGCAGCGGCGGCGATGAGCGCGATGGTGGCGATCAGCATCAAGTACCTGTCACGCACCGAACACCCTGACGCGATCGTCCTCATCACGGCGCTGATCTGGGCTCCGCTCTCCCTGTTTCCGGCTCTGCCATACTGGGAGTGGCCGTCACCAACCAGCTGGGCCTGGGTGGCGTTGGCCGGCTTCTGCGGCACGGCCGGACACATGCTGTGGGCGCGCGCCTTCAAGCTCGGCGATGCCTCCGCACTGACGCCGATCAGCTTCGTGCAGTTGCCCATCGTTGCCCTGCTCGGCTGGCTGCTGTTCGCCGAATCGGTGGACCGCTACACCTTGATCGGCTCCGCGATCATCTTCGCTGCCAACATCTACATCGCCCACCGCGAGGCACAGCTGCGCCGCGCCCAGCGCGCACAGGTCGCGGCGGCTACCGATCCCGACATCAAGGCCGCATCGCAGGCGCAGCGGTAAGAAGCAGCCAGGGAGCAAGGAACGAGTCGCTCACTTCGCCTGCCGCAAGGGAAAGATGAGAACCGCCAGTGTTCGACCCGATCGAAGGCGACAGCATCGCTATCCGAAAAGCGAGGAAAGGCAAGCGATGCCTGAGCACTGAGTCTCGGCAATCCGGCATTGGTTCGGTGCCTGCAGTTCCGAGGGCGAGCAATGCGGTGCGTCGCTTCATCTCACAGCATGTATAGCGAGCGGCTTGCTCCTGCCGTCCCGATCCGTGAACCGGGTCGCTGATTTCCTTCACAAACCCCTGCGCCAGTCGCCTTGCCTCCGCTACACTGCCACGGCACCGTCACAGGCCAGAGCATGACCCGCGACCGCGACGACAACGAAACCACCAAGCGCACGCTCGCCAGCCGCGGCCCGGCGGACCCCGATCCGCACGCGGCCTGCGTGGTCGTGATTCACGGTGCCGGTCTGGGGCGCCGAGTCGACGTTGCCGACGCAGCGGTGATGATTGGTCGCTCGCATGAAGCTGATCTGCAGATCAACCACCCCAGCGTCTCGCGCCGGCACTGCCAACTGTGGAAGGAAGGCAGCGGCTACCGCATCCGCGACCTCGGTGCCACCAACCCCACCCGCATCAACGATCAGGCCATTGACGAGAGCGAGCTTGGTGACGGCGACCACGTCACCGTGGGCGAGAGCGTGCTCAAGTTCATCAGTGACTCCAGCCTGGAGGCCAGCTACCACGAAGAGGTCTACCAGTTGGCAACGCTGGACGCACTGACCGAGCTTCACAATCGCCGACATTTCGTCGAAATGCTGGAACGCGAACTGTCGCGCTCGCAGCGCCACCTGCGCCCACTGACGCTTGCCATCGTCGACCTCGACCACTTCAAG
>JAGRJX010000008.1 GCA_020442545.1 Lysobacterales bacterium | reverse complement strand
AGGCCTCGTCCAGCGACAGCGGCTCGATCAGCTCGGTGTGGCGGTGGAAAACACCATGAATCGCCTTCGACGCGGCCTTGTAGCGCGGAAAATCCGGCGGCACGAACACCGCATCCGGGCATAGGCGCTCGGCCCGCAGCGCCGGCATGGCCGAGCGCACGCCGAATTTCCGCGCCTCGTAGCTGGCCGCACAGACCACCGAGCGCGCGCCGCGCCAGGCCACGACCACCGGCCGGCCACGCAGCGCCGGGTCATCACGCTGCTCGACCGAGGCGTAGAAGGCGTCCATGTCGATGTGGATGATCTTGCGCACCGCGATCCATGCCGGCCATCCCGAGTCGTGAATGATGCCCTGTCACCGGACGCCCGGCAGCATTGACGACACTGCTATCATTGGCGCGTTGAATCGGTGGCCAGTGGCACCGTCTCCAGGGGAGCAGGCATGAAACCTGAACGCAGCATGGCCTTCGTTGGCGTGACGGAAACCATCGCGTTGCGCATCCGCCAGCAGGTGCGCCGGATCGAAGACCGGCTGGCCCACGATTGGAAATGGGTCAGCGCCGACAGTCCGGACCTGGTCTTCATCGATCCGGACAGCGACGAAGGCAAGATGGCCCGCGGTCGCGCCAAGGTGACCGGCATGCGCTATATCGAAGTCATCGATGAGGACATGTCGGGAAACGAGGCGCCCACCCTTTGCATACCGATCAAGCAGGACAGGCTGGCCGAGCTGATGAACGCCGCCGGTACCGCCACGGTTTCCACCGGCGAGCTGGCGTTCCAGAACAGCGCGGATTTCTACTTCCGGGATCTTGAAGACGGCGCCGGTCATGCCTCGCCGGCAGATCCCGGCACAGGCAGCGAACCCGCACACGGCCTGGAAGACCTGATTCGCCGCGAAGAGCTGGCGGAAGGCCGGCAGCACGACCAGGGATTTGACAGCAATGCCGACCTCGCTGCCGGCGGCGCACGCACCGGACGCACGCGGCAGTACGCGAGCCGAAGCGTCGATCGCGGCCTCGACGTGAGTGACGAGAGCTTTGACAAGCCGCCACCCGTTGATCTCGCGCGGCCTGCGGCACCCACACCGAAGGACAGTCTTGGCTCGATTCCCACGCCACGCATTACCGGCGCACGCGAAACCGGGGGCTGGCCGTTGCCGCACTTCCTTGGCCCCAACGGCCCGACGCGCCCCTCGCGCTACGCCATCGACGACGCACCGCCCCTGTTCATCGATCCGAAGAGCCGTCAGTTCAGTGCCGATGGCGACCTGTCGGCGCTTGCTCCCTATTGCAAGACGCCTCTGGCCAGCAGCGCCTGGCATGCGCTGGGAACCGCCCAGCTCAACGAGATGCGCCGGCTGCCGGGTCGCGGCTACGACGAGCTGATCTGGCTCCACACCTGGCTCACCGGGGATGGTCGACTTTCGCCCAAGCTGGACCCTGGCGGCACCTACCGGATTGCGAAGCCGATCAGCATCGATCCGGACTTCCGGCAACATCACGCCGTGATTTCGCAGCTGCGGACACCCGCTCGCCTGCATGAGGTCGCGGCCCAGGCCGGCGTCTCCATGGACCAGGTGTTTGATCTGATCAATGCCTATCACGCCATTGGCGCGCTGGACTGGACGCGTCGCGTCCCGCGCAACCCCTCGCCGTCCGGCGACGAAGCGTCGGGCGGTCTGTTCAAGCGACTGTGGCCGTTCAAGCGCTGAACAAGACGCCGGTGACGAATCGAAAGGCCAGTCGCAAGGCAGCGCATGCCGATGCAGTCCGTGAATTCCAGGACATCCCCAACATCGGCCCGGCCATGAGCGGCGATTTTGCCAAACTGGGCATCCGCACGCCGAGAGAACTGGCAAGGCAGGACCCCTTCGTCCTCTACGCGAGACTGCAGCGCGTCACCGGCGTGTATCAGGACCCCTGCGTCTGCGACACCTTCATCGCCGCCGTGCGCTTCATGCAAGGCGGCCCGGCCGTGCCGTGGTGGCACTACACTGTCGAACGCAAACGCCACTTCAACGACTGAACCTGACGGCGGGCGTCGCGATCAGTCAGTCAGTCTTTCGACCCACCCTTTGGCTGCAGCATGGTGCCCGTGCAATTGGGCGCGCCGCAGCGGCAGGCCCAGATCTTCTTCATTCGCGCGGTGTGCGCTTCTTCCAGCGTGATGCCGTAGTTGTAGGTCAACTCCTCGCCGGCACGGATCGCCCGGATTGATTCGATGATGACCTTGTCCCCGGCAGGGTTGCCTTCGTCTTCTACCAGCACCGCCTGGCAGTTGGGATCGCAGCTGTGATTGATCCAGCGCGCCTTGTTGCCACCCACGTTGGCATCGATCACGTACCGGTCGTTCAGCGTGAAAAGGAAGGTATGGCCAGTCTCCGAACCACCGCCGTAGCGCTTGTCCGCCTGCTTGTGCGTGCGCAGCTTGCCCTTGTAGCGGGCAACCTTGACGCCGGCGGGAATATCGTCGGTGGCGAACACACCGTTGCCGTGGATGGGAGAATTTCGACGCTCGATGGGACGCGGCATGCTGGTTCCATTACGGACGAAGGTCCGTCTGTTGACTGTTCAAATCGGGCGGCAACCCTAGCAGCTTTCCTGGCGCAGCGGCAGCGAAAAGCCGCGAACTGGCCCGGCCCCGATGGAACGGCGCGATGCCGGGGCTAATCGTCATCGACCTTGCCCGACGCCGGCGCAAATCTCAGTTCGCCGCCGTCCTCGAGGCCCAGTCGCAGCGCATTGCCGTCCAGCGACAGGCCTGTGACCTGTGACAGCGCGCTGAAGTACTGCGCTTCCAGCCCGCCACCTTCGCCCATGCAGGCGCGCTTGGTCGCCGCAACCGGGGAAATCTCCAGCCGGTCATTCGACAGGGTCATCACTGCGTTGTAGCGATTGCAGCCGCCATTGCCACCGATGCGGCCATCCGCGCCGAACTCCAGGGTGATATCCAGCGTCGGTGGCAGCTTGCCATCCAGTCCGGATACCAGACGCCAGTGCGAACCCTCGGTCGGCAGTGCCGTTGTCGTCGCGGCCGAAGCGGCGGGGCTGCCCGACTGGCAGGCCGCCAACAGTGCGGCGGCAGCGAAAGGAAAAATCAGGCGAGCGGACATGGCAGCACTCCTCACTTCTTGCCGGCGATCAGGCCGTAGATGATCAACAGGAACACGGCACCGACCACCGCCGCGATGAAGCCGGCGGTCTGACCCGGCTGGTAGATGCCCAGCTGTTGGCCACCGTAGGTTGCCGCCAGCGAACCACCGATGCCCAGCAACGTGGTCCAGATGATGCCCATCTTGTCCTTGCCGGGCTTGAGCGCGCGGGCGACGAGTCCAATGACAAAGCCGATGAGGATGGTCCAGATGATGGTCATGCGTCTTCTCCGCAGGGTTGGCTGACGTTTCCGCGCCGGCTCAGCAGCAGCCGTGATCGTGTGACTGCACGTCGCCGGCCTTGACCGCCACGCCCTGGGTCAAACCCTTGCCGCTGGCGACGAAATGATCGGCGACCACCTGCGCCACGCAGGCGGTGACGCGCTTGCCGGTCGGAATGTGCAGGAACTCATTGGGGCCGTGCGCGTTGGAATGCGGGCCGAGCACGCCGGTGATCATGAACTGGGCGCCGGGGAATTTTTCGCCCAGCATGCCCATGAACGGAATCGATCCGCCCTCGCCCATGTACATGGCCGGCTTGCCGAAGTAGTCGCCTGAAGCCGCCGCGATGGCGTCGGTCAGCCATGCCGACATCGGCGGCGCGTTCCAGCCGGTGGCGGCCTTCTCCAGATGCAGGCTGACCTTCACGCCGTACGGCGGATCCGACAGCAGCACGTCATTCAGCACCTTGCCGGCACGGTCGCCATCAACGGTCGGCGGCAGGCGCAGGCTCAGCTTCACCGCCGTATGCGGGCGCAGCACGTTGCCCGCGCTGTCCAGCGGAGGGATGCCGTCGATGCCGGTCAGCGACAACGCCGGTCGCCAGGTGCGATTGAGTACCAGCTCCGCGTTGTCCGCGTTCATCGGCTGCATGCCGTCCAGCATCGGGAACTTGTCCCAGACCTCATTGCCCAGCACCGCCGCTGCGGCCTTCGCCTGCTCCAGACGCTCCGCAGGCACCTCGGCATGCAGGGCCTCTGGAATGATGCGACCGGTGTTTTCGTCCTCCAGTCGCGACAGCAGCGTGCGCAGCACACGGAAACTGGAGGCGACTACGCCGCTGGCGTCGCCGGAATGCACGCCTTCGTCGAGCACATCGACGCGCAGATTGCCGCCGGCCAGCCCGCGCAGCGAGGTGGTGCACCAAAGCTGGTCGTAGTTGCCGCAGCCGGAATCCAGACACACCACCAGCGACGGCCGGCCGATGCGCTCGGCCAGATAGTCGACGTAGTGCGGCAGGTCATAGCTGCCGGATTCCTCGCAGGCCTCGATCATCACCACGCAGCGGCTGTGCGGGATGCCCTGCTCCTGCAGCGCGCGGATCGCGGTCAGCGAGCCGAAAATGGCGTAGCCGTCGTCTGCACCGCCGCGACCATAGAGCCGGTCGCCCTTCAGCACCGGCTTCCACGGGCCGAGATCGTCGTCCCAGCCGGTCATCTCCGGCTGCTTGTCCAGATGGCCATACAGCAGCACGCAATCGTCGCCCTCACCGGGAATGTCGATGAAGATCAGCGGCGTGCGGCCTTCCAGGCGTACCACTTCCACGGTCATGCCCTTGATCGGCTGCGCCTTCGCCCAGCTTTCCATCAGGGTGACGGCCTGGTCCATGTAACCGTGCTCGGCCCACTTCGCGTCGAACATCGGCGACTTGTTGGGGATGCGTATGTAGTCGATCAGCTGCGGCACGATGTCCTCGTCCCAGCGCTGCGCCACGAAGCGGGTGAGCTGCTGCTTGTCCATGCGGAGTCCTTCCAGTGAGGCGAAAGGCCCAGTTTAGCAGGCCTCCGCCCCCGCCAAGGGAAGGCCGGGCAACGCTTTCAGCGCCCGAGCGCGTTTTCGTCGGAAAAGTCCGACACCGCCATGGGCCGGATTCCGACCGCGCCATGCGACCTGCGCCGACATACCCGGCCGGGCGCCGATCCTAATCTGTCCCCGTCGACAACGACACCGCCGATCACGGCCCCGCCGCATCGACGACCACTACACGAAACCAACCGAAACTGGAGAATCCAAATGATCCGCATCAACACCCTGATCAAGTCGCTGTTCCTGTCGCTGGCTCTGTGCGCCTCCGCCTTCGCCGCCGATCGCGTCGACGTCAACCACGCCGATGCCACCGCCATCGCCGACGCGCTGAACGGCGTCGGCATGACCAAGGCCGAAGCCATCGTTGCCTGGCGCAACGCCAACGGCCAGTTCAAGAGTGCCGACCAGCTGGTCGAAGTGAAGGGCATCGGCCTCAAGACCGTCGAGAAGAACCGCGACCGCATCCTGCTGGCACCGCCGACCGAATAAGGCGCGCAACAGCACGTTTCCGCCCCGGCCCGGCCGGTGGCTGCTTCCCCCCGGGGCAGCCATCGACCGTCGCCGGGGCATTTGCGTTGGCGCGATCCGCCTGGTGACGGCAAACTGCCGGCATGCAAGCACGGCTACTCCCCGCCGAATCCTTCCGCCGCATGCGCTGGCTCAATGGCGCAGGCTGGACGCGCGAAATCCATCGCCAACCCGCGCAGTCCGAAGCCTTCCACTGGCGTGCCTCGATTGCCGAAATCGATGCCGACGGTCCGTTCTCGCCGTTTCCCGGCTGCCAGCGGCAGCAGGCGCTGCTGCGCGGCAATGGCTTGCGCCTACGCTTCGACAGCGGCGAGGTCGTGCTGGAGCCACCGCACGGCCAGCATGCCTATCCGGGCGACGTCGCCGTCAACGCCACGCTGATCGACGGTCCCGTGCATGCCTTCAACCTGATCTGGCGACCCCGCGCCGTCGATGTCCGCGTTCTGCATCGCCCGCTGGTCGGCGCGACCCTGTTCTTCCCTGAGCCTGGTGTGCGCTGGCTGGTCTACCTGATCCAGGGCCAGGCACGGCTGCGTCAATCCGATGACCAGCTGGTGCTTGCCGCCGGTGATGCCCTGCTGCTGGAACCGCACGACGGGGCCGGCATCGCAAGCCACAGCGGACGCCGGCTGCTCGATGGCGGCGGCGAAGCGCTGGTCTGCCGAATCGCCAGCATCGAATAGCCGCACTCAGTCGTCGCGATCGTCGCGGGTCCAGACTGCGCCATCCTCACGCTTCACCGGGAGCTTCGCGACCGGCTCGTAAGCCGGCGCGCACAGCGCCGCGCCATCGCGGACGTCGAACCTGGCGCCGTGCAGCGTGCATTCGATGGTTCGTGTGGCCGGGTCGAATGCGCCGGCGGAGAGCTCGAAGTCCTCGTGACTGCAGCGATCCTCCAGCGCATACAGTTCACCGTCGACGTTGAACACGAGGATCGGCGTATCGCCGTCCCAGGCCACCGTGGACTCGCCCGGCAGCAGTTCGGATGTGGCGCAGACGCGCACCCAGTCTTCAGTGCTCATGAGTTGTTCGCCTCCGGTTGGATCAGTGGTTTCTCCAGCACCTCGAAACGCAGGTCATCGCGCCGGGGCAGGCCGAATCGTTCGTCGCCGTAGGGAAAGGGCTTGAAGCGACCTGTGCGCACGTAGCCGCGACGTTCGTACCAGGCGATCAGCTCTTCGCGCTGGACGATGACCGTCATGCGCATCACCGGCAGCTGCCAATCGTCGCGAACCACGCGCTCGGCTTCGGCCAGCACGCGGCGGCCGGTGCCGGCGTTCTGCAGGCCAGGCCGCACGGCGAACATGCCGAAATAGCCCGCGCCATCTTCTTCGGCGATGTGCGCACAGGCAAGGATTCCACCGTCGCCATCTTCCAGCAGCAGTACGCGGCTGTGCGGTCGCTGGATGTCCTCGCGCAGCACCTCGGGATCGATACGCTCGCCATCGAGGATGTCGGCTTCCGTGGTCCAGCCGACACGGCTGGCATCGCCGCGATAGGCGGAGGTGACCAGGGCAACCAGCGCCGGGATATCGGCTTCGGTGGCGGATCGGAATGTCAAAGCAGGTGAAAAGGGCACGGCGCTATTTCGGACAGTGGTGAGTTGGGATTATCGACGTTCAGCCTGCCATGACCAACCGGATTCGCAATACGCGGAAGGTCTTGCTTTCGCGATGATTCGCCGGATCCGTTCACATGCCACTAGAGGCGAGACATTTGATGTTCCGATAGTCACAAAAAAGAACCGCCCGCGAAAAGCGGGCGGCTCCAGGCCTGCCGGTAACGCTTCGACAATCAGTCTTCGAAACCGTTGGCGAAGATATTGTCATCCAGCGGAGGCGGAATGACCGTCAGGGTTGCTGATGCTCCATTGTTGGCAACGTTGCCATCGTCATCGGCATCCACCAGTGCGTCGATGTCGAAGGTGCCGGACGCCGCATTCGTCGACAGGCTTACCGCCAGGGTCGGCGCAAAGCCACTCGAAACGGAACTGGCGAGCGTACAGACCACGTCACCACCACCCTCAGCGCAGTTCCAGCCACTGCCCGTGGCACCGACGTAGCCCATGCCTGCCGGCAGGGCAAACGTGATACTGACGTTCGTGGCCGCATCACTGCCCACGTTCGCGGAGATCAACGTCAGAGTCACGTCGGCGCCCTGGTTGACGCTGGTCGGCGACACCGATGCGTTGAGCGTCATGTCGACATTCGGCGCCGGCGTGACCGTCGTCTCGACCGACACCCCGTCGTTAGCAGCATTGCCATCCTCCACACTGCCCGAAGACACCGTGAATGACGTGCTGGCCATCCCCGCCGACAGCGGCGTGGTCTGGATGGTCAACGGAGATGCCGAGCCCGTTGCTGCGACCGATACCGCGTAGCTGCAGTTGACTGTGCCCGACGCCTCGGCGCAGGTCCAGTCAGTACCGGAGTAGCCTTCATAGAGCAGGCTGGCATCCAGAATGGCCTCCACCTCGGTGCCGTCAGCGACGGCGGGGCCGGCATTGGCCACATCAACCGTGTAGTCAAGCGGAGTGCCGGCCTGCACCGGATCAGCTGATTCGGCGGCAGCGATGGACAGATCAGCGTCTGGAATCGCCGCAACAACCTCCAGATTTGCCGGAACTGCGACCAACCCGTTGTAGGGATCTGCCGCCTCCACACAGACAGTGCCCTGATAGCTGGCAACCGTCAGAGCGCTGGCATCGAAACCGACACCCAGCGCCTGGTTGGCATCGGGCGCGATGCTACCGGAGCCAGGGATACCGCTTAGCCAGGTCACCGCTGTTGCCTCAGCACTACAAGGTGCGGAACCCTCAATGCCCATGTCGATGATCAGCTGCACCTCTGGAAAACCAAGTTCAGAGAAGGGTGTCAGCCACGTCGCACCACAGCCTTCAGCAAGGATGTAGCTGGGCGCGGCCTCGCCGAGGCCGTTGCTGCCAAGGTACAAGCCATTTCCAGACGCGTTGTTGTCGTTGTCCCAGATCTCGACAAGGATCTGGGTATCAGCCGGCACCGTAAACGGCACATCGAGATCCACCTCCTGGAAGTACAGATCGCCGTCAGGCAGCGGCACCACCTGAAAGGCGCCCAACTGGTCGAGGGCGATGGGACTTTCCACGGTACCCGTCAGAGCATAGAAACCAAGCTCCACGGAACGGGCGCCACCCGAAGCCGTTTCGACTCCGAATCGCACCTTGTTGACCTCAACGTCGCCAACGTAGCCGTAGTCAGCCGGAACGTACAAGCGATAAGCACCGTTCGGACCGGTCGGGCAATTGACCGTATTGGTATCGGTAATGGTGTCGGGGTCCGCGCTCTGGCTGAGTGTGGCCGTCAGAATCTCGCTCGGATCACCGCCGGCACTGAACAGCCACGGATCGACAGGCGCTGCACCAGTATTCACCAGCGTCAGCGAATCGCTGCCCATGTCGCCAGCCTGCACCATGGCGTCGGCACTCGACTCCAGCACACTGAAACAGGGCAGCGTCGCCCGCAGGTCGACATCAGCCGTTGCCGCACCACCCGCTGACAGGGCAATACCACTTGCCATCGCATTGAGGTGACCGGGTGCCGAAGCCGTGATCTGCAGCGGTGCCTGTGCAGAATCCAGCTGCCAGCTGTAGTGGCCACTGGCGTCGGTGGTGGTCTGGTAAACCTGCGATCCACCCTGGATGATCACCGTCGCACCGGCAATTGGTGCCGGGTCGGCATCACAGTAACCGAGGCCCTGTACCGTACCGCTCACCGTGCCGAAAGATGCCGGCGCTGTCACCGTCATTGTCGCGTCGAGTGCCGGGACACCGTACGGCGTCGGGGTGGCGCTCAGCACTCTGAACGACGTATCAAACACGCCCGGTTGTTCGACCTGATTACCACGGAAGATCGCGTTGTGACTGGCGCTATCCATCGCACCCAACGAGCCATCATTCGGCGACAGACCCAGCCACAACGTGGCGTTGGCATCCGTGAAGATGCGGACCTGGTCAACCGCCGCCCAATACTCCCAGCCCGACACGTAGCGGAAGCGCAGACGCAAACCGCTTTGACCGAGGTAGTCCGTCAACGGCAACGACTGTGCAGCACCGGGGCCGGTGGGATCGATACTGGCAGTGAACGACTGCAGTGTGGTCCAGCTGCCACCGTCGTCAGTTGATATATCAACGTCCAGCTGGCTTTCACCAGCAGTGAAGAAACGATGCGACAGCACAAAGTCGATGGATGCCTGAGTGGCCAGGCCCAGATTGAACGGGGGCGAAATCAGGCTGGTATCGGCCGAGGCAAACAAGCCACAGGCATCCGAATCGGCGTGCGCCGACATGCCGTCACCGCCCGCGTAATTTGGACGCCCCCAATCGACGTTGGTGGCCCAGATACAGCCCGTGCCCGCGTCATCAACGACGCTCCAGCCGGCAGGCGGCACACCGGACTCGAAGTCCTCGAACAGCTGGGCGCCGGCCAGAACGTAGTCGTTGAAGGGCAAGCTGCCGTTGTTATCAATCTGGAAAGGAACCGCCTGCACCTGACCCAGTTCCAGTGTGGTGGATGGATCCGGGTTAGCGGTAATCCACGGTGCCGGCAACGCTATGTCCTGCGTCACGCCAGCGCCCGTCGTCACCATGACGGTGGCGTTGCCCACTCCGTAACCGGCCGACAAGCTGGCGCCCGCCGTGGCGCTGAGGTCAGCGCTACCGGCATCGGCGTAGACGGCATAGAAGCCGTCGCCAATGGCCGGATCGGCGTTGTTTTCACTGACCGTGCTCGCGCCACCGGCAACCTGGACCGTGACGTCATTGAGACCCTCGGACGTGTTCTCGTCCGTCGTCCTGCCGACGACCAGACCACCAGTCGCAGGGGGCGTACAGCTGGCCTGCGAAATCGCCACATCATCGACGGCCCAACCATCCGCCCAATTGCCATCATCATCGTGGTGGAAACGAATCATGGCATTGGATGAGCCTTCAAGCGCCGACAGACTCATGACTTCCGTTCCCCAGCCACCGGCGCCCCCACCTGCGGTGGGGCTACCGATGATTTCAGTCCAGCTCGCTCCGCCATCGGCACTGCCTTCGACAGTAGCAAGGCTGCCGAAATTGCCCGCGAAACGGCTGCTGAAGGACAGGGCGACATTCGATGCGACCGACAGGTCCATGGCCGGCGATATCAGGTAGTCCTCCGAGGCATCATCATCTTCATCGTCATCATTCGCCGCGGCGTAGCGTGTATGCGCCGGAATGGAGAACGAACCGCTGCCCAGTGCGGTGCCAAATCCCCAGCCTGGCGTCGCACCCGTGCCGGCCGTGGACGTGGTCCAGCCCGCCGGCGGGCTACCTGACTCGAAGTCCTGGGTCAGGATCGGGGCCGAAGAAGGCTGGTAGCCGGGAGCACTACAAGCAATGGAATCCACTCCCAGCGGGTAGTCATGGGTTTCGTTGCCAGCCAGCGGGCCAACGTCTTCGGTTGCACCAAGATATCCGGCAATGCTCGGCGTCACCACGAATGCATATTCAAGGCCTTCCGCCAGGTCGACGCTATAGGCACCGCTGACCGGATCGGTCCAGACCGGGCTGTTCGGATAGCCGGCAATGTCGATACGCGCGTGCAGCCCCCAGCCGGTGTTGGCGTCGGTCACAACACCTGAAACGGTGAAGTCGGCTGCCGCTGCCAAAGCGAAGTCCTGCGTGACAGTATCGTCCTCGATTTCGGCAACCGGACCAGCGCTCTGGCCAATGTAGCCGTACTTGCTGACGCGCACGGTGTAATCGTTGGCCATGTCGAACGGGACACGGCGGGTGTAGTTGCCGCTGGCATCCGTCGTGGTCGACCAGACACGGATGTTCTCGTCCACGAACACTTCAATCAGCGCGTCGGCAATCGGCGCGCCGCCCGCCGAAGCGGTCACGGTGCCGGCGATGTAAGCCTGTGGACCGCATTCCTCGATGGCGGCCTGAACGGCGTCATAGGCATCGATCTCGCCCCAGCCGGTCGCATAGTTCGGGTAGTTGCCGGGGCCCGGCGGCGTCGCGCCGTCGGCCGTTCCGGAGTCGTAATCAATCGGTCGCGCGGTCGCCTGAATGATGCTGCCGGTGGTGCCGAAGTCGCCCACCAGGCAGTCGGCAGCCTCGAACATCAGCGCCATCAGACCGGTGACATGCGGTGCGGACATCGATGTGCCGCTCCAGCCGGCAGAATCATAGGTGTCGGTACCGGTGCCAATGGTGGACAGGATGCTGACGCCCGGCGCCACCACGTTTGGCTTCATGCGCGGATAGCCGTTGTCGTCCGGCAGGCTGGGCAGACCTGGATTGATCTCGTCGCCCGGCCCCTGGTTTGAGTGGTCTGCATACAGGCCGTCGCTGTTGCCTGTCGAGCCAACCGCGAAGGACTCTGCGTAGGAACCCGGACTTCCAACCGTTTCCAGCCCAGGCGGCGATGAATAGCCACAGTTGCTGGCATTGCCGGCTGAGAACACCGGCATGATGCCGGCAGCCAGCCATGCATCAATAACGTCCTTGTAGAAATCGTAACCCGCGTCGCTCGGATCGGTCGTACAAGCACCCCAGGAATTATTGATCGCCATCGGGCGCAGGCTCGGGTTGGCGTTTGCACCCGCCAAATCGGTCGGGGCCAACATGAAGTCTCCGCAGGCAAGTAGCGCAGCATCGACCGAACCACTGGCCGGAAAACCTTGACAGGCAATCCACTTGGCGCCTGGCGCCATACCGACACGGTGACGGTCACCTTCCACCGGCTCGAAGTCGTCACCGACCATGGTGCCGGTGGTGTGGGTTCCGTGCTGATCTGCGATCGCGTTGCTTGATGGAGCGGGGAAAGCGGTACCCAGCTCCGGATCCAGCCAGTTGTAGTTGTGGTCAAAGCTGCCACCGCCCAGATTGCCGCGGTACTGGTTCACCAAGGCTTCGTGGTCGTAGCGGACGCCCGAATCGATCGATCCCACAACGGCGCCAGCACCATCGAAACCGAGCTCGTTCCAGACGCGATCCGCCTCGACCCAGCCAATATTGCTTCCTAGAACCTTGGCGCGACCCGTTTCGCCTTTCTTGCCCACATGGGACTTGGGATCCGGGGCAGCGAAGCGCTCCGGCATGATCAGTCCGTACTTGGGCGGAATGATCAGTCGCTTGATATTGGGCGCCGTCAACAGGCTCTGTAGTGTGGACTGGCTGCCGGCCCGCACCAGAATGGCGTTCTTGGCGATGTAGCGCTCGAAACGCTCGCCCCGCTTGCGCAGCAGCGCCGACACGTCAGCCTGACTGGCATCGGCGGTCTGCTTCAGACGGTTGTAGACATAGCTGCCGCGTGCGCTCCAGTCCATGTTGTACGCCGCCGAGAGATCGGCACGCTCAGCGAACTCGATCACGAAATCGCGGGTACCACCCGCTTGGAGCTGACGTATCAATCGGGGATCAACCCAGATATCGGGATTCTTGCGCAGACTGGAGCCGGCGGTCAGTTGCACGCCAGAGCTGCTGTTACTGAATCGCTGGCCTAGTGGCTTCGAGCCATCGTCGCTCGCTGCCATGGCTTGTGCCAGGCGACTCGATTGCCCTGGTGCCGCAAATGCACCAGAGAAGAACACCAGGCCTGCAACCATCAGGAATCGGACAAACCAGGTACCAACCCTGCCCTTTCCGCGATTAGAACCGATAACCATGCTTCAACTCCCCGAAACAAGCGATTTCAAGATATCTACCCCGGTGCCGAGACGGCCAGACAGAGCTGCCGAGAGCCCAGCAAGCGCCTGACCGTACACGCAGCCGGATAGGAGGGCAAGGGGGAAAAACCAGATAGCTGGTATTTTCTTACCGTCTAGCGGTATTATTTCAAGCATGAACGGCTATCTCGCAGGACATCGGAAAGTGCGCCATAGAAAGGTCTCATGGGCGGCATGCGAGCTGAAAAGAAGCCCGGCAGGACCGGGCGCCGAGACAATAGTTGACAATTCGCCGTCTAATGCCCGCGCGACCTGAAAGCCATTTCCCATGCTTCGAATGGCAGCAACGCGCAGCGGCGGCGGGATGGCAGTTTCTTCAGTTCGGCAAACGCGTCAAATCCGGTTTTCTGAACGATCTCTGCCGGTGTCTGATCATCTCCTGCGCTCGTGAGCCAGTCACCAAAAGCCGTCGCCAATGCGGCAACCTCTTCTAGCGTTCGTGAGGCAATGGCATCACCCAGCATCGACGCGGCAGCTACCGTCATCGCGCAAGCATCGGCCTCGAAACCGAAGCCCATGATGTGGTCGCCATCCAGTCGCAGACTGACCTGCACGTCGTCACCACAGAGGCGGTTGCTGGCCTGGCCGAGCGTTGCTGGCGGCGGCAACAGCCCGTGCCAGCGCGGCTGGCGCGCGTGTTCCAGCAGGCGCTCGCCGTACAGCGCCGCGGCCGCGCTCAACGCACCACCCTCACCGGAACAGCAGCCAAAGCAGCACGCCCAGCGCAAGGAAAATCAGCGGCAGCACGATCATCATCGCCCGGCGTGCGTTGGCCATGATCGCCGAGCTGCGATCCTGCAGCTGTTCGGCACGATCATTCAGCTTCTCGGCGCGCTGGAACTGCTGCTCGGCCATCTCGAACTGTCGGCGCTGCATGTCCAGCGCCTCGTCCTGCTTCGCCAGCTGCTCGCGCTGACCATCGCGGATCGCGGCCAGCAGCCCGATGATCTCGTCGTCGCGCGTCATCGTCTTCTCCAGAAAGGAACGCGGGGAAGAATCAGGCCAGAAGGCCGCGCACCTTGTCCAGCGCGGTGACGAAACGGTCGATGTCCTCGCGCGTACTGTACAGCGCCATGGATGCGCGACAGGTCGCCGGGACCCCGTAGTGGCGCATCAGCGGATGCGCACAATGGTGGCCGGAACGCACCGCCACGCCTTCGAGATCCAGTAGGGTGGCGAGGTCATGGGCGTGGGCACCATCGACCAGGAAGGAGATGACCGCCGCGCGTTCCCTGGCTTCGCCAATGATGCGCAGACCCTTGATCGAGCGCATGGCATCGAGCGCGTAGGCGCACAGCTCGGACTCGTGCTTTTCGATGGCGTCCATGCCGATGGCATCGAGGTAGTCCACCGCTGCGCCCAGGCCGATGAAGCCGGCGATGTTCGGCGTACCGGCTTCGAACTTGTGCGGCGGATCGGCAAAGGTGGTGCCGTCGAAGCTGACCTCGCGGATCATTTCGCCACCACCGAAGAACGGCGGCATGGCCTCCAGATGCTCGCGTCGTGCCCACAGCGCACCGGTGCCGGTGGGCCCGAACATCTTATGACCGGTCAGCGCGTAGAAATCGCAGCCGATCTTCGGCACATCGACCGCCCGGTGCGGCAACGCCTGCGAACCGTCGATAACGGTAACGATCCCGCGCTGGCGTGCCTCGCGACAGATCATCGCCACCGGATTGACCGTGCCGAGCACGTTGGAGACGTGGGTGACCGCCAGCAGCTTCACCTCCGCCGTCATCGCTGCCTTCAGCGCGTCGATGTCCAGCTCACCGTTCTGGTGGATCGGCGCGACCTTGATCGATGCCCCAGTGCGTTCGGCAACCAGCTGCCAGGGCACGATGTTGGCGTGGTGCTCCATCCGCGACACAAGGATGCTGTCGCCGGCCTTGAGCCGCGGCAGCGCCCAACTGTAGGCGACCAGGTTGATCGACTGCGTGGTGCCGGACGTGAGCACGACATCGTCGGGCCGCGCGCCGATATGTGCCGCCAGCTTGCGCCGCGCGCCTTCGTAGAGACTGGTCGCCTCCTCGCCCAGCGCATGCACGGCCCGCGCAACATTGGCGTTGTGGCGACGGAAGTAGTCGTTCACCGCGTCGATGACGGCCAGTGGCCGCTGCGCGGTATTGGCGCTGTCGAGGTAGATCAGCGGCTTGCCGTGAACCTCGCGCCCGAAGATCGGGAAGTCGCGACGCAGGCGCGTTGCGTCAAGTGCTGCCGCCGCCCTCCCCGCGTTCACGCCACCGCCTCGCCGTCATTGAACAGGCTCTGCTTCACCACGCGCGCCAGCTCCGACTGCAGCGCTTCATCGGACACGCCTTCCAGCAATGATCGACAGAAAGCGAACACCAGCAGGCGGCGCGCTTCGGCTTCCGGCAAGCCGCGCGAACGCAGGTAGAACAGCGCGCGCTCGTCGAGCTGACCAATGGTCGCGCCGTGGCTGGCCTTCACTTCGTCGGCGTGGATTTCCAGCACCGGCTGGGCATCGATTTCGGCGCTGTCGGTCAACAGGAGATTGCGGGTTTCCAACGCGGCGTCACTGCCATCCGCGCCCTCCGCGATCAGGATGCCGCCATGGAACACTGCGCGCGAACGGCCGCCGGCAATTGCCCGCCACTGCGTGTCGGACGTGGTCTGCGGCAGCTGGTGGCGCAACATCAGCTGGGTGTCGACATGTTGACGGTCGCGACAGCGCACCAGCCCACGCACTTCGGCATGCGCATCCTGTCCCTGCAGGTCGATCGCCAGGTCGTGTCGCGACAGCCCAGCGCCCAGTTCCAGCGAAAGCAGACGATAGGTAGCCTCGCGCGCCAGCACGGCTTCGGTTCGGGCAACCATCGAGGCGCCGCTCGCAGCACGCTGGATCCGGACATGTTCCAGCAGCGTCCTCGGCTTCTGGTGGACGTGGCACACCTGATTCAGCAGGGGGCGTTCATCCGCCTGGCCGATGTGGTGCTCAACCAGCGTGGCGCGGGCGCCTTCACGCAGCTCGATGCGGTGGCGAAGATGCACGGCCAGATCCGTAGCGCTGCCGGTGGTGACAAAGACGAGGTGCAAGGGTTCCGGCAGACGCACGCCCTCCTCCAGGCGAAGCAGCGCACCTTCCACGGCAAGCGCCGCGTTCAGACGCCAGAAACCGGCATCCTCTTCCGTCCAGCGACGTCCCAGTACGTTGACCTTGCGCTCGCTGTCACCATCAAGCCCTGCGGACAGTGGCAAAAGCTCCACACCATCGGGCAGTGCCGAGAGACTGGAGCGCAGCGCATCGAAGCGGCCATCCACGAATACCATGCGCGGCGCGGGCGGCAGTTCGGCATCGAGGTCCGACTCGTCGATTTGGCGTTGATGCGGCAGTACGAAACGGCGTTGCTCCAGTGCACGCAGCGCCGTGTACTTCCAGCGCTCACGTCGCGTCGTGGGCAGGCCGTCAGCGATGGCAGCGTCCAGCGCTTCACGTCGCGACGCCCCCAGCCCCAGCACATCACGTCTGGGCAGCTGATCGAAACCGGCCACCAGCGACTCCAGCAGCGCGCTCATGCCTGGACGGCCTCGGGCGCAATGCGGTCGCGAATCCAGTCGTAGCCTTGCGCCTCCAGCTGCAAGGCCAGCTCGGCGCCACCGGTTTCGACGATTCGCCCATCGGCCAGGACGTGCACGAAATCCGGCTTGATGTAGTCGAGCAGGCGCTGGTAGTGGGTGATCACGATGAAGGCGCGTTCCGGCGAACGCTGCGCATTGACGCCTTCGGCAACCGCCTTCAGCGCGTCGATATCCAGTCCGGAATCGGTTTCGTCGAGAATCGCCAGCTTTGGCGTCAGCACCGCCATCTGGAAGATTTCATTGCGCTT
>JAGRJX010000050.1 GCA_020442545.1 Lysobacterales bacterium | reverse complement strand
GAAAGCGGCTACGCCAAGGTGTTCCGCGACTGAGAGCACCCCTGCAGATCGGGCCGTAGAGCGGAACCTGCTCCGCTCCATGCCGCCCCGCGCCAACCACACCCGACCATCGCGCGGCGATCCTGCGGCAAGAAAAAGCCCCGCCGAACGGGCGGGGCTTTTCTTGTTGCAGGTCAGCGCGAGTCAGGGGCGACGATTCAGTTCCGCGTCGTCGCGGGCCTTGGGCAGCAGGTCCTGCTTGGTCACACCCAGCGTGTGCAGCAGCGGGCTGGCGAAGAAGATGGTGGACAGCGTACCGATCACGATACCGACGATCAGCGCCGCGGAGAAACCCTTCAGCGTCGGGCCACCAAACAGGTACAGTGCAACCACCGTCAGCAGCGTGGTGAGCGAGGTCATGATGGTTCGCGACAGCGTGCTGTTCACCGCCTTGTTCAGCACTTCGACGGTTTCCAGCTTGCGCGTGGCGCGGAACAGTTCGCGCACGCGGTCGAAGACCACGATCTTGTCATTGACCGAATAGCCGTCAACCGCCAGCACGGCGGCGAGCACGGTGAGATCGAAGTCCATGCCGGTCAGCGCGAAGAAGCCCAGCGTGATGATGACGTCATGCAATTCGCCGGCCACGGTGGCCACGGCAAAGCGCCACTCAAAGCGCATGGCCACGTAGATCATGATGCCGGTCAGCACCACCAGCACGGCAACGATGCCGTTGTAGGCCAGCTCGGCGCCGACCTGCGGACCGACGTAGACGCTGGGCTTGACCTCCACCGAGCGGCCGCCGGCGGTTACCGCCGCCTCCACCTTGTCGGTCACTGCCTTGTTGGCCGCATCGACAGCGCTGGTGCCATCGGCCGTCGACGCGCTGGCGGCATCGATTTCTTCCTGGCTCACCACGTCGGGCGGCAGCCGGATCGAGAACTCGGTGCTGGAGAAGCGCTGGATGACCGCGCCTTCGATATTGCCGGCCTTGAGGTCATGCGCCAGGGCCTCCTGTTCGATGGGCTGCTCGTACACGACTTCGACCAGGCTGCCGCCGGTGAAGTCGAGGCCGAAGTTCAGGCCGCGCGTTGCCAGCAGCACGATCGAGGCAATGATCAGCAGCACGGAGATCGCCATCGTCGTGCGGCGGATGCCCATGAAGTTGACGTTGGCGTTGGGATTGAAAAATTCCATCGTTTGTATTCCTGTCGGCCGCTCAGACGGAAACCGAGGTCAGCTTCTTGCGACCGCCGTAGATCCAGGTTGCCATGGCGCGGCTCATGGTCACCGAGGTGAACATCGAGGTCAGCACGCCGAAGAACAGCACCACCGCGAAGCCACGCACCGGGCCGGAGCCGAAGGAGAACAGCGCGATGGCGGCGATGAGCTTGGTGACGTTGGAGTCGAGAATGACGGTCCAGGCGCGCTCGTAGCCCGACTTGATGCTGGACACCGGCGTGTTGCCGTTGCGCAACTCCTCTCTTATTCGTTCGCAGATCAGCACGTTGCCGTCGATGGCCATGCCCAGCGTCAGCACGATGCCGGCGATGCCGGGCATGGTCAGGGTGGCACCCACGACCGACAGCACGGCGGTGAGGATCAGCAGGTTGGTGAACAGGGCGATCACCGAAATGATGCCGAACAGGCGGTAGTAAATGATCATCAGCACGCAGACGGCGAGGAAGCCGATGCTGATCGCCATCTTGCCGGCGTCGATGTTTTCCTGTCCCAGGGTCGGGCCGGCGACGCGCTGCTCCACAATGTCCACCGGCGCTGCCAGCGAACCGGAACGCAGCAGCAGGGCCAGGTCGCTGGCGTACTTGCTGCTCTCCAGGCCCGTAGTGCGGAAGCGCTTGCCGAACACGCCCTGGATATTGGCGACCGAAATCACCTCTTCGGTGACGGTAGTAGTACGCACTTCCTTGCCGTCGACTTCCTTCACTTCCGGGGTGCGCTCGATGAACACCACGGCCATGCCGCGACCCACGTTGTCGCGGGTGAACTCCAGCATGCGCTTGTCACCGACGTTGTTCAGGGTGACGTTCACCTCCGGGCCTGCGCCCTGCGGATCGACACCCGAGGTGGCGTTGACCAACTGGTCGCCGGAGACGATCACCTTCTTCGACAGCAGCACCGGGATGCGGTTGCCGGCGGCATCGCGCTCCTTGCGGTAGTAGATGCGGGCATCCGGCGGCACGTTACCCCCGCTCAGCGCGGCGTACGGGTCGCCATCCACCACGGCGCGATATTCGAGAGTAGCCGTGGAGCCCAGGATCTTCTTCGCCTGCGCCGTGTCCTGCACGCCCGGCAGCTGCACGACGATGCGCGACGCGCCCTCGCGCTGGATGATCGGCTCGGCCACGCCGAGCTCGTTGATGCGGTTGCGCAGCGTGCCGATGTTCTGCTCCAGCGCGGCATCGGTGATGGCGCGAAGCTCCGCGGGGCGGATGGTGGCCTGCAGGCGATTGTCGCCTTCCTCTTCCACCTGCAGCTGCGGCAGGTTGCTGGTGATCTCGGCAACGGCGGGAGCAACATCGTCCGCGGTACGCAACTGCACGCTGATGCCATCACTGTTGCGGGTGACGCCGGTGTAGCCGATACCCTTGTCGCGCAGCAGCGAGCGGATGTCATCGGCGAAACCGTTCTCGCGCTTGTCCAGCGCGGCACGTTGGTCGACTTCCATCTTGAAGTGGACGCCGCCGCGCAGGTCCAGACCCAGCAGCATCGGTTTGCCGCCCAGCGCCGACAGCCAACCCGGCACGGTGCTGGCGAGGTTCACCGCCACCACGTAGTCGCGACCGAGTTCGTCACGCAGGGCGTCGGCTGCGGTCAGCTGGTGGTCAGGCGTGTCGGTGCGGACCAGCAGCGTGTCGCCATTCAGTTCCATTGCCTTGTATGGCAACGAATCCTTGTCCAGCACGCCCTGAACGCGCTCCTTGAGCGCCTCGTCCACGAGGGCACCGCGATTGGCGGAAACCTGCACGGCGAGGTCCTGCGGGAACAGGTTGGGCAGGGCATAAAGCGCGCTGAACAGGACAATGAAAATGACCAGCGCGTATTTCCAGCGGGGGAATTCAAGCATGAGACTGTCTACCGCGGGACCGGGCCTGGAGCGCCGGTCGATTCAGGAAAGGAACCGGCGCACAAACGCCGGCAGAAAAACCGGCTCAGGCCGCCTTGATCGTGCCCTTGGGCAGGACGGCGCTGATCGACTGCTTCTGCACGCGGATGCGCACGTTGTCGGCGATCTCGATGGTGACGTAGAGGTCGCTCAGCGCCTCGATGCGGCCAAGAATGCCGCCGGAGGTCAGCACCTCATCACCCTTGGCCAGCTGCGCGACAAGCTCACGGTGTTCCTTGGCGCGCTTCATCT
>JAGRJX010000315.1 GCA_020442545.1 Lysobacterales bacterium | reverse complement strand
CGATCCGCGCGCCGAGCTGGTGCGCCGCCTGCAGGAATACGAGCGCTTCAAGCAGGCCGCGCAGGACATCGACGACCTGCCCCGGATCGACCGCGACACGGTGGCGGTCAGCGCCGAAGTGGGCGACCGCCACGTGGTGAAGCTGCCGCCGCCGGTGGACCTGCGCGAGATGCTGCTGGCGCTGCGCGATGTGCTGAATCGCGCCGACCTGTTCAGCCGCCACGCGATCCGGCGCGAGGCGCTGTCGGTGCGCCAGCGCATGGGCGACCTGCTGCAGCGCCTGGGCGGCGGGGACTTTCACGCCTTTGTGTCGCTGTTCTCGCCGGAAGAAGGCCGTCTGGGCGTGGTGGTGACCTTCCTCGCCCTGCTCGAACTGGCCAAGGAACAGCTGATCGAGGTCGTACAGGAACAGCCCCTTGCCGACATTTTCGTGAAATCGCTGGCCGTGGATAGCGACGACCAGCCGGCCGCCAATGACGGCAGCACCACCGATGACAACGCCGCCGACACCCAGCGCGGCATTGATGACGACTACGCATGAACGAACAAAACGACCAAGCACCGCTGGACGGCGACGACGACGCCGTCGAGACGGTTGAAACCCGCGCCGCCGCGCCGGATGAGCAGACGATGAAGCAGATCATCGAGGCCGCGCTGATGGCAGCCGGCCAGCCGCTGACGGTCGCCCAGCTCGGCGACCTGTTCGATGACGACGAGAAGCCGGGCCGCGACGCCATCGCCCGCGCCCTTCACGCACTGGGCGAGGACTGCGCGACGCGTGGCATCGAGCTGGTCGAGGTGGCCTCCGGCTTCCGTTTTCAGGTCAGAACCGACTTCAAACGGTGGGTGTCCCGTCTGTGGGCGGAGCGGCAGACGCGCTACTCGCGCGCGCTGCTGGAAACCCTGGCGCTGATCGCCTATCGGCAGCCGATCACCCGCGGCGAGATCGAACAGATCCGCGGCGTGGCGGTGAGCAGCAACATCATCCGCACGCTGGAAGAGCGAGAGTGGGTGCGCGTCATCGGCCACCGCGACGTACCCGGCAAGCCGGCCCTGTTCGGTACGACCAAGGCCTTCCTCGACTATTTCAACCTGAAGAGCCTCGACCAGCTGCCGCCGCTGTCCGAATTGCGCGAAATCCCCGAGCTGGAGCCACAACTGGCACTCGAAGGCGACCACGACCCCGCTGCCGACGATGCGAGTGACGAGGCGATGGTGGACGACGCGATCGTCGCTGACGCCGACACCAGCAGCATCGAAGGCGATGGCGAGGCGGAAACAGTCAGCGGCGACCAATCCACGGCCGATGACTCGACCACGGTCGCCCTGGACGAACCCCATGAATCCGCGATGGATTCGGAAGACGAAATCGAACAACAGGATCCGGCCGACCACGCCGATCCGGAGCAAGGCAATGACTGAATCATCCCGCCGTCGCCTGTCGCTGAAGACCGGCGACGACAGCACTACCCCACGCATCGAAGAGCGCCTGCACAAGGTGCTGGCCCAGGCCGGCATCGGCTCGCGTCGCGCCATGGAAGAACGCATCGGCCGGGGCGAGGTGCTGGTCAACGGCACGCCGGCCGAACTGGGCAGCAGCGTCCGCAGCGGTGATCGCGTCGAGCTGGACGGCCGCACGTTCGTCGCTACCGGGCTTGAAGAGGCCTCGCGCGTGCTGGTCTACAACAAGCCCGACGGCGAAGTAACCACCCGCGACGACCCCGAAGGCCGCCCCACCGTCTTCGACTCGCTGCCGCCGATCCGCGGCGCGCGCTGGATTGCCGTGGGTCGCCTCGACATCAACACCACCGGCCTGCTGCTGCTGACCACCGACGGCGAGCTGGCCAATGCATTGATGCATCCCTCCAGCGAGGTCCGCCGCGACTACGTCTGCCGCATTCACGGCGAAGTACTGCCCGAGGCACTGGAACAGCTGCGGCGCGGCGTGAAGCTGGACGACGGCCCGGCCAGGTTCGATCGCATCGACGACATCGGCGGCACCGACAGCAACAGCTGGTTCCGCGTCACCCTGAAGGAAGGTCGCTACCGCGAAGTGCGCCGCATGTGGGAAGCCGTCGGCCTGATGGTCAGCCGCCTCAAGCGCATCCGCTACGGCAATGTCGAGTTGCCGGCCAAGCTTCGTCGCGGCCAGTTCGATGAGCTGAGCGAAGGCCAGGTTGGCGCGATCAAGCGCGATGTCGGCGTGTCCGACGAGCACCGGGTGCTGACCCTGCAGCCGGTGATTGGCCAGCGCCGTGCGCGCAGCAGCAGCGAAATGGAACCGGCACCACGGCCGCAGCGTGCATGGACCGCTGGAGCCATGGCCGATGCTGATGAAGGACGCGAATTGCGCCGCTTCGACGTGATCCGGGACGACCGCGCGGCACGTCCGCGCCGTGGCAAACCGGGTGCGGGCAAGGCCGGTGGTGCCCGGCGTGGCCCCGGCAGCAAGACCAATGGACCGGGCCGAAGTGCCAAAGCCGAGGCCGGCAAGGGTCGGCCGGGCAATCGCGGTGGAAACAAGCCTGGCAACAACGCCGCGCGCAGCGGCAAGCCAGGCGGTCAGCGTCGTCGAGGTGCCAAGCCGGGACATGAGGTCAATCCGGCGGAGTTCCGCAGCTGGTATGTGCCCGACGGCGTCGATACCGGCCCCTCAGCGCGTCCAAACAAGCCGGGCCCGAACAAGTCCGGTCGTGGCAACCGCGGCAATGAGAGCAACAAGAGTCGTCCGGGCAACCGCCACAAGCGCGGTGACGGTAACCGACGCTGAGGCAGTATTCACATCCCGGGCCGGCAATCCTTGCCCACCCGGCTAGATGGATTGCTCTAGATTCGACTGACACGGTGACCGCAACCCGCAGCCCCGGAAAAACACGCGATGCGCCCACTGCTCGCCCTGCTCATCCTCGCCGGCCTGCCCGCGAGCGCAAGCGCCGCCGAATACCATGTGCGTGACCGCGATCCCGAGGCGCTGGCTGCCGCCATCCGTCACGCCAACGCCAGCCCGGGTGCCGACATCATCCATCTGGCGTCAAACGGTCTGTACCCGATCCTTTCACCCTCCGACGAGCAGCGTGCCTTGCCCGTCATCAAAGGCGAACTGCGCATCGTCGGCCACGGTGCCGCGCTGCGCCGCTACAGCGACCGTCGCGTCAGCCTGATCGAGGTGGGTGCTGATGCTGAGTTGCGCCTGGAGAACCTGTCACTGGCCGAAGGCGCACAAGGTGCTATCACCAACCACGGGCGCCTGTATCTCGCGGACGTTCAGATCACCGACTCCACCGCCACCGATCCGCCGGCCATCGTGATCAATGACGGCGAACTGTTTGCCAGCCGCTGCGAATTCACGTTCAACCAGTTGCTTGGAACGCGCGATATCGGCGGTGCACTGATCAACCGCGGCCTGATGCGCATCAATGACAGCCTCATCGCCGGCAACCGGGTCAGCCGCGAATCAGCGGCGCTGTCCACCGGCGCGCTCGTCAACTTCGGTGAACTGACCATGCAGCGCGTCCGCTTCAATGACAACCGCCTTACCGACACCGCCGGCGACGATACCCTGATCGCCATCCTCAACGCCACCAATGGCCGCATCAACGGTGATATCGACGCCACCTCGATCCACCCGCTCTTCGCTGGCAACCCGCTCTGAACCCTCGCCAATCCAGTAGCTGCAGACAACAAAAAACCCGGCGTGAAGCCGGGCTTTTTGTTGCATCAGACGCGCCTGCTCAGTCGATGTCGAGCGCGGAGCGGGTCTTCTCGCGACGCCGCTGGTCAGCCGCCTCGTACTTCGACTCGCAGCCGTTGCGCTGAACCATCACGCAGCTCAGGTAATCCGTGGTCAGCACCAGCGCTGCCCGGATCGCCTTGCCGGCCGGCGTCTTGTTCTCGCCGGACAGAGCGCCACCGAAGCCGCCGCGATACAGGCCGACGCTCATGCCGCCGCTCTTGGCTTCGCCCTCGATAGTGCGCACGAAGTCGATCTCGCCGGTGGTGGAGTTCACCACGCGGATGTCAACCGCGATGTAGGCCTTGCTCTTCTTGCCACCCAGCGAAATGCCCTTGAAGGAAATGCCGCCACCGCGGCTGGACGTGCCAGCCTCGTAGGAGGTCACCGTACCCATCACCAGGTACTGCGCGCCGGTCAGCTTGCCGATGCGGGCGCTGGTGGACGAGGAAACACGACCCGAAGCGCCCAGGTCCTGCTCGGCCAGCACCGATTCCAGCTTGCTGCGCTCGACCACATTGAAATCACCGGTGGCCGCCAGTTCGTTGGCGAGCATGCCGGACAGCTCCCAACCCACGCCGCCGCGCCACCAGCCGGCACCGGACTCGTTCTTGAACTCGGCCACACCAATGGTTGGCTTCTGCGCCATCACGGCAGCGCTGGCCCCGATCAATGCAACCCCAACAATCAACTGCTTGAAAAACATCTTCATGAAACGATCTCCCGTTACTTCTCCACCCGAAGGGCCATTCTAGCCTGAAAACCCGACGCAACCGGTCAGAGCCGGGGTCGGTCTCATAGTGGGATACGAACGGCAGACCGGAATCGGGACATTCACCGGCACAGCCGGCAAGATGGTTCAGGTAGCGCTCACGTATTCAACTGGAAGTCATCCGCGTCAAGGTAGGCCGGAAACCGCTGCCGCCAGTCCTCGACGCCAGCAGCAGACAGGCACACAGTCACGGTTGCCGGAGCGGGACCCAGTTCCAGCAGCGGCTGGCCCGACGCATCGATGACGGCGCTGTCACCGGCATAGTCGATGCCATTGCCATCGGTCCCGACCCGGTTCACGCCGACTACGCAGGCGAGATTCTCGGTGGCGCGCGCGCGCAGCAGCGTGCGCCAGGCGTCGCGGCGCGGGCGCGGCCAGTTGGCGACGAACAGCAGCAGGTCATAGTCGCAGCGTTGGGCTTCGCGATCCCAGCGATTGCGCAGGTACACCGGGAAACGCAGGTCGTAGCAGACCAGCGGACAGATGCGCCAGCCGTTGAGTTCGACAATCTCGCGACCCACGCCCGCACCGTAGCGCCGGTGCTCGTTGGCCATGCGGAACAGGTGGCGCTTGTCGTAGCTGGCATGACTGCCGTCGGGACGCATCCACAGCAGCCGGTTGAACACCGCATCGCCGTCGCGGATGACCATGCTGCCGGTCACTACGGCACCCGCCTCCGCAGCCAGTCCGCGCAGCCAGCCGACGCTCTCGCCCTGCATGGTTTCGGCGCTGTCGACCGCGTCATTGCTGAAACCGCTGGTAAAGGTTTCCGGCAGCACGATCAGGTCGGTTTTCCCCGCCAGGGTCCGCACCTGATCGCCGTAGAGCTTCCGGTTGGCGGCGGCGTCATGCCAGATCGTTGCCGCCTGAATCAGGGATACGCGCAGATCGCTATCGGGCATGGCAGGTCACCTCGGCTGGGGCAGCAAGTCGACACCTTCGGTGCCTGTAAGACGTTAGTCGGCGGCTACGCCGCCTGTCAGCTGAAGCACGAACGCGTCAGAGTCAACGTATTTTACTGACGCCTTGCAGCCCGCACAGCGGGCGACTCACAGGCCGGCGATGCCGCCAACTTACCCTGGCGGATACCGGCATGGCGCTCATGGCGCAATTGCGCAAAGCTTCGCGGCGGCAGCGTCCAGCGTGGCGTCGTCCTTGGCAAAGCACAAACGCACCAGGCGCTGTCCGGCCGGTGGTTCGGCATAGAACGGCGACAGCGGGATCGCGGCCACGCCCTTCTCTTCCACCAGCCATCGGCTGAAGGCCATGTCGTCAAGTTCGCCCAGCGCTGGAATCAGCGCCGAATAGTCGATGAGCTGGAAGTAGCTGCCGTCCACCGGTGGCAGCCCGAATACGGAGCCAGAAAGGCCGTCACGGAAGCGGTCGCGCTTGGCGCGATAGAAGTCCGGCAGATCGCAATAGTGGTCTGGGTGCTTTTCCAGCATTTCCGCCAGCGCGTGCTGCGCCGGGTTGAAGGTGCAGAAGGTCAGGTACTGATGAACCTTGCGGAACTCGGCCGACAGCGCGGCCGGCGCCACGCAGTAACCCACCTTCCAGCCCGTGCAGTGGAAGGTCTTGCCGAACGAGCTGACAACGAGGCTGCGCGCGGCCAGGCCCGGATGTCGCAGCACGCTCTGGTGACCGTGCTCGCCAAAGGCGATGTGCTCGTAGACCTCATCCGAAATCACCCACAGACCATGCCGTTCCGCCAGGGCTGCCAGCGCATCAAGATCAGCGGGATCAAACGCGGAACCACAGGGGTTGTGCGGCGTATTGACGATGATCATGCGCGTCCGCGGCGTGACTGCCGCTTCGATGCGCTCCCAGTCGGGACGGAAGTCGGGGTCCGTCAACGGCACATGGACAGCCGTGGCGCCAGCCAGTTCGATGGCCGGCTCGTAGCAGTCATAGCAGGGATCAAGGACGATGACCTCGTCGCCAGTACGGATCAATGCGTGCACGGCGGCGAAGATCGCTTCGGTCGCACCGCTGGTGACGGTGACTTCCGCGTCAGCGTCAACCGGATGTCCGTACAACGCTTCGGTCTTGGCAGCGATGGTCTGCCGGAGCGCCGGAATGCCAGTCATCGGCGCGTACTGGTTGTGCCCGGCACGCATCGCACGATCCAGCGCATCCATCAGTCCGGAAGGAACGGCGAAGTCAGGAAAGCCCTGCCCGAGGTTCATCGCACCGTGCTTCATCGCCAGCTGCGACATGACGGTGAAGATGGTCGTGCCGACCTTGGGAAGCTTGCTGTCTGAAAGCATCATCACAGCACCCCGGAACGGTGCAGCAGCAGCGACGGGCAACGTCCACTGCTGCTGCATTCCATGTCACTGACAGCCCGGGAATTCGGTGAGCGGAACAATATCGGCATCCGAATGCCATTCACCGCTCAGCGGTGACGGCAAGGCAAGATCAAGCTTCGCATGGCCACTGCTCCCGTCGCCGGCATAGGTTCGGACATAGCTGCCGACAGCGCTGGCCTGCGCCGCTTCGTAGCTGCAGGCAAAACAGCTGCCGCCAATGTGTACCGACATCGGCAACGTGTCAGTCCCGAACGGCGAACTGGAGCCGATTGCCCAGCGCGCGCGGCCTTCTTCGTCGTAGAAATAGGCGGCCGTGGCTTCCAGTTCCGGGATCGCCGTGACGCTGAAGCCGGCTCCGGATAGCGTTGGCGCATACCAACTGGCCGTGAGCTCCAGGGGATTCCCGGAATCAACCGGGCAAGTGCCCGGGTCAACACGAACCATCCGCTGGCTGGCCACTTCGCCGTCAATCGTGGTCGTGAACGCCATGCTGGTTTCGTCAAGCATGGTTACCGTCGCTTCGCCGACCTGGCGTGCCGATGCACTGTCGCCGTCCCACGCGAAGCGACCCAGCGATACTGTCCAGGTGCCGGTGGTGCCGGACGGTTGCGGTGCCGTGCCCAGATACCAGGTAGGCGTGCCGTCATCAAGGAAACTGTACAGGATCAACGCCCAGCTTCCCGCCACCCGGTACAAAAACGCGCCCGACCCCGAGCGTGCCGGATTGTAATAGCCACCGAACTGCGGCGCAGGCGCCGCCTGCGACCCGGAAGTCACCGTCGCCGTGAGGCTGAAACTGGCATCGGCGTCACCGCCATTCACGGGCGTGATGTACCAGCGTCCCGGCTTCAACGACGCGCCCTGCAAGTCGATGCTTTCTGTCGCGCCGCCGTGGATGGATGTTCCATCGGCGTCGCCGCGGGACGGTGCAGGACTGATCGACGTATCGGTGCGGGCCGCCGGGAAGTTGCCACCCCAGGCGGCGTAGAGATCAACTTCGCCCTCGCCACTACTTTCAATCTGGAGCCGGCTCGCGTTGGGCGGCACATCGATGAACAGGCGTTCCTGTGCATCGCCGGGAGCCAGTTTCATCACCCGGGTTCGACCGGATACCAGCGCTGCGGGCGCATCAACAGCGCCAGTGCGGGTGATGGTCACCGGAACCTTGCCGGTCTTGCCTTCGCGACCGGCCTTGGCACCCAGCAGCAGGTAACCAAGCTTGCTGTGCCCGGGAAGGATATCGGGCGCATTCCAGCTGATGCGCACCTGGAAGTCGTCACCCTGAGCGACATGACCAGGACCACTGGCGACCAGATCCAGTCCGTTGCTGCGACTTGAATCGAGTACCCGGTAACTCAAATCAACGTCGTCGCGTGCAACGGCACTGCCCGCAGTACCGTTTCGTACCAGTACCCAAAGGGTCAGGTCCGAGGCGAGGCTTGGCAGCCGATATTCGCAATGCTTGCTGGATGCCGTAGAACTGCTGCTGCACAACTCCTCGTTCTGCGAAGGCAATCCGTCCGCATTCGCATCGAAACCCAGATAAAGTTCGGCGAATGCGGTGTCTTCCGACTCCAGGTCTGCGGAGAACAGGCGCTCCACGTCGGAC
The DNA here is from genome assembly GCA_020442545.1 of Lysobacterales bacterium. GTDB lineage: Bacteria > Pseudomonadota > Gammaproteobacteria > Xanthomonadales > Xanthomonadaceae > JACKOX01. The sequence goes on along the minus strand of JAGRJX010000315.1, from coordinate 5,080 downwards.
GCCGGAACGGTAACCAGACGCAGCAGGTCTTCGTCGAACGGACCTTCATAGGTGTCCCGCGTATTGCCACGCTTCAACCTTTGCTCGACACGGTATTCGTCATTGAGGACGCTGCTGGCAAATTGTGCTTCCGGCAGCGCAATCAGGCCGCTCATGTCGATATCGACGAAGCCGCTTTCGCTATCCGTCTCGATATCGATGGACGTCGGCAGATCACCCGCCTGGGACTTGATCGCTACCGGAATCTCGACATCCGGAACGCCGTCGTTCCCTGTGCGCTCAAGGTGCAGATGCCCGAATACCCAGTCGCCGGAAACATTGGCATCGCGTACGTCGAAGGCGAAGCTGAGCTCCGTGGATTGCCCGTCCGCCAAAGTGAATGTCGATGGCGAAACGCTTGCCATCGCGCCGTCAGGCATTTCCCAAACCGCCGTCCAGGTGCCACCGCCGGCCATGTCCTTGACGGTACGCGTCAACGTGCATTCCAGGAAACAGTCTTCGTCCACCAGGGCAGGCAGATTCATGTCGCGCGTGTCGCCAGTCTTGGCGGCATCAAAGTCGCTGCGTTCAATTGGAAAGTACAGGCCGGCATTCACTGCGCGTGCCAGGTCCACCGTGCCGTTGCCCTGCTCCAGGGGCGTGGCTGGCGTGTCAAGGTCGATTTTCACGGATGGCCGCGCCGTGGTGAGAAGCGCCGACATGACCTGGGTCGGCGTCCACGCCGGATGTGCCGCGATCAACAGTGCCGCGGCACCCGCCACATGCGGCGATGCCATCGACGTGCCCGTATAGTAGGCGAATCCACCGCCGGGCACGGCAGCGAGGATGTTGGTCCCCGGCGCACTGATGTTGGGCGTCAGGAAGCTGCCCCAGAACCCAAGCCCCCGGCTGCTGCTCTGGTTCAGGATATCGCCGTAAGCATCATTCTCGGTCAGCGTTTCGCCCTCGATCCGCGCCCGGTGACCGGTACCTGACGCCAACCATTGCTTGAGCTTCTGACCCTCGAAGAAGCCGATATGGGTACCCGGAATCTTGTGTGAGTCACGCACGATGCTTTCGCCGTCCGCGCTGCTGTTGGCCAGGACGAATCCGCCGCCTCCCGCCAAGCCCACATTGAATCCCTTGATCACACGCGCATAGAGGCCGCGGTCACAGACAACGATTTCGCCGTTGAATGGCTTCTCGGAAGCCCCGGTCGGCCACGGGTTGGTGCTCTCATCGGGCGGCAGTGCGTCCGTGTTTGGACCCGTTGCGCAGAGCGCGTTGCCGTAGTCCCCCGCATAGACGATGTCCGCCGGCCCGTAGCCCACCGTTGCGCCCACACCAAACAGCACGCCGCCGTCCGGCGGTGCGGTGTCGCCGCCGGTCATCTCGACCAGCCGATTGCCGAATACGCGGTTGTGGCTGACGTTGGCCACCGACAGCATCCACGGCGCATTGGCCGGCGAACTCACGGTGGACGGCCCCGGGCCATCATTGCCGGCAGAACTCACCGGAACGATGCCAGCCTGACGTGCTCCAAGGAACGCAAGCGCGTCTCCGTCTGTCCACGGATTGTTGGTGCCGCCACCAATGGAGTAATTGATGACATCGACCTGGTCCGCAACCGCCTGGTCGAGTGCGGCCATCAGCCACGACCCCTGACAGCTGGACTCATCCTCACAGGCCTTGTACATGATCAGGTTGGCGTGCGGTGCCACGCCGGAAAGATGCCGCAGGACATCGCCGGAGACCGTGCTCACGCTGTGATCGAGGTGATTGCCAGCCGCCGTGCTGGACACATGGGTGCCGTGTCCGACCTGGTCGCTGCCATCATTGGTCTCGTTGTCGTCGGTGCCCGTTGTGAAATCGTAGATCCCGATCAGCTTGTCATTGCAGCCACCACCGCCCCCGGAGCACTTTCCAAGCCGCGTCCCGCGCGGATTCTGGTGGACGTAGCCGTCCACCGGACCCGTTGCCGCAAACGCGGGATGAGTCGCTTCGATACCTGTGTCGATGACGCCGATCACCACGCCTTCGCCTTCGTTGGCAATGTCAGGATCGCCGCCCCAGATCGCGTCGGCATGAATCCAGCGCGGTCCGGCATCGGTCTGCGGTTTGCGCACAAAATCGCGCACCACGCGCTTCACGCCGGGAATCCCGCGCAGCAGCGCGGCTTCTCTCTGGTTCAGGGTCAATGCCACGCCGTTGCTGGCCAGGTCGTAGACGAAGCTGGGCTTCAGCTCCCGGCCAATGCGCTTGCTGCCCTGCAGCAGGCGCGCGCTGCGCTGCTCGGCAAGGTAGTCGCGATAGGCAACGCTTGCAGCCGACTTCACGTCGAGGTGGCGGGCGCCGGTCACCGCCGGGCTGGTCGCCTGCAGCGCCATCGCGGCCTTCGACGTTGGCGTCATGCCGGCTGCGTCAAACCCGCGAAAGCTGGCCACGGCGGGCTCTTCGAAGTAGACGAGGTAAGTGGCCTGCTCTTCGGCTGCTGCGGTTGAAGCGAAACTGCTGGCCTGGGCGTTGGGCTGGCCTGCGGCCACAAGGCCCATGCCGAGCGCAATGGCGGCGGCAAGAGTAGTCTGACGGATCATCGATGGCTTCCGTGGAAATGACGAAGGGGAAACAATCAAGTGTATCGGTACCGGCCTGCCGTGCAAGGGGGGTTCAGGAAATCGGGAACCGGCAATGGTCGACGACCGCCGGCGACAGCGCCGCATCGTCGGGTACGTTGTGTCAGGCATATCTGGAAGCCCCGTATCGCATTCTGTTGCCACGCGCGATGCTGCAGGTGGTGCCAGGTCGGCTTGCCGGCAATGTTGAGCGACGCATTCCTCGCTGCTTCCGGTTCAGTCTGCTGACGGCCTGCAATCCCGGGGGCATCTTGCAATCAACGCGACGCAACCATGCGGCCAACCGGGCCCTCCTCTCTTGGCTGCAGCGGCAAGCCTTGCCGCACTGGCCCGCGGTCAACGGTACGCGACAGTGGCGAGAACCATCGTGGCTCGTGGGCGGGTTATGGCCATGGCAGTTGCGTCGCCTGGCCGATGCTCTCGGGCAACTGGCCACTCTGCACTGGCAACGTGGCGACCCGGTAAGCCTGGTCTGGCATCGTGCGGCTGGAATCGAGCCGCCAACCCGGCATGAAAGCGAATGCCCTTGGGCAAGCACAAGGTGCATCGCGGCTTCCTTCGAAGACGCCCACCCGGCGGCAGGTAGCCGCCGACTCAGGTTGCCGTCATCGGCGTGATCCGTGGACGTGGACTGCTGCGCCCCGTAGCATCCTGCCGGCGCCGGCCCAGGTTCCGGCGATCGCACTGGCGGCCGCTATTCAATACCCGATGCACCGATGAAATTCGCCAAACCACCACTGCTGCTGACCGCTGATGGACTCGCCCTCCGGCGCAACGAAGAGCCGGTGTTCGGGCCGTTGTCGCTTGAGGTTGGCGAGGGCGAGGCACTGCTGGTCCACGGCGGGAACGGCACTGGCAAAACGACGCTGCTGCGGGTTCTGGCAGGCCTGTTGGTGCCCAGCGCGGGCGAAATCCGGATTCGCGGAAGCAAGGCGACGCGCGAATCTGTCGCGCAGTCCTGCGCCCTGCTCGGCCACCTGTTGGGCCACAAGGGCGAATTGAGTGCCGTCGAAAACCTGCGCTTCGCCACCGGTCTCAACGGCCAGCGCGACACGATCGGCATTGATGAGGCGCTGGAAGCAGTCGGTCTGGCCGGCTACGAGGACAGTCCGGCACGACAGATGTCGGCTGGCCAGAAAAAGCGCCTCGGCCTGGCCCGCCTGCTGCTGCTTCCCGCGCCGCTGTGGCTGCTGGACGAGCCCTACGCCAACCTCGATCTGGAGGGCATCGCGCTGGTCAATCACCTGGTCGAAGCGCACATTGCCGACGGCGGTGCGGCGCTGATCACCAGCCACGGCGCCTACGCCACGCCGGCGGTTCGCTCACGCGTGCTGGAGCTGGACTGACATGGCACAGGCATCGACCACATCCGCCTGCATGGCACTGCTGCGACGCGACCTGCTGCTGGTCTGGCGTCGCCGCGGCGATGCCGCGCAGCCACTGATGTTTGCGCTGCTGGTGGTCAGCCTGTTTCCGCTGGCACTGGGACCGGAGCCGGAACTGCTGGCGACCATCGCGCCCGGCGTGATCTGGATTGCCGTGCTGCTGTCAGGCCAACTGTCGCTGGACAGCCTGTTTCGCAGCGATCTCGACGACGGCAGCCTGGAGCAGCTGATGCTCGCCCCGCAGCCGCTGGCGCTGCTGGTGGCCTGCAAGGTGCTCGTCCACTGGCTGGCCAGCGCGGTGCCGGTACTGCTCATCGTGCCGCTGCTTGCCGCCTTCCTGAACCTCAACGACGGCCTGCTCCCGGCGCTCTGGCTGAGCCTGCTGCTGGGCACGCCGCTGCTCAGTCTGGTGGGTACAGTCGTGGTCGCGCTGACGGTCGGCATGCGCCGCTCTGGTATGCTGCTCGCCCTGCTGGCGCTGCCGCTGTACGTGCCGGTGCTGATCTTCGGCGCAGGAGCGGTGATGGCCGCAGCCCAAGGCCTGCCGTTCGCGGGGGCGCTGTGGCTGCTGGGCGCCGCGCTGGTGCTGGCCGTGGTGCTGGCGCCACTGGCCGCCGCCACCGCACTGCGTATCGCCATGCCCTGAACTCGCGGCGGATGTTCACGCCAAGTATTCCGGCCGCAGTGGTTCATAGAATTGAGTGAGATTTGAGGTAGTGAACCCGGTCATCCGCTGGTTTCATCAGATGGGCTCGCCGCCCACCTTCCATCGTTTCGCCGCGCGCTGGTCGCCGTGGCTGCTGTGGGCATCGCTGCCGTTAATGTTGTGGGGCGCATGGAGCGGACTGTTTGCCGTCCCCGCCGACTACCAGCAGGGCGACAGCTACCGGATCCTGTTCATCCACGTCCCCAGCGCCTGGATGAGCCTGTTCATCTACGGATTGATGGCGGTCTACGCCTTCATCGCGCTGGTCTGGCGGATCAAGCTCTGTGAACAGCTGGCCATGGCCTGCGCACCGGTCGGCGCCGGTTTCACCGCCATCACGCTGCTGACTGGCTCGCTCTGGGGCAAGCCGATGTGGG
>JAGRJX010000314.1 GCA_020442545.1 Lysobacterales bacterium | reverse complement strand
GCACCACCTGCAACGGCATGTCCGGTGCGCTGGACCCTGCCATCCAGAAGGAAGTCGTCGACCGCGACCTGTTCTCGGTGGCGGTGCTGTCCGGCAACCGCAACTTCGATGGCCGCATCCACCCCTACGCCAAACAGGCCTTCCTCGCCTCGCCACCGCTGGTGGTCGCCTACGCGATCGCCGGCACCATCCGTTTCGACATCGAGAAGGATGCGCTGGGCCACCATGCCGATGGCAATCCGATCACCTTGAAGGACATCTGGCCGGATGACGCCGAGATCGACGCCATCGTGAAGTCGGCGGTGAAGCCGCAGCAGTTCCGCGACGTCTACGACCCGATGTTCCTGCGCAAGATCAGCCTCGACAACAAGGTGTCGCCGCTTTATGAGTGGCGCGAGATGAGCACCTATATCCGCCGTCCACCGTACTGGGAAGGCGCGCTGGCAAAGCCGCGGACCATGAAAGACATGCGCGCGCTGGCGGTGTTGGGCGACAACATCACCACCGACCACCTGTCGCCGTCGAACGCCATCATGGCATCGAGCGCGGCCGGCGAATACCTGGCGAAGATGGGCCTGCCGGAGGAAGACTTCAATTCCTATGCGACGCATCGCGGCGACCACCTCACCGCGCAGCGCGCCACCTTCGCCAATCCGAAGCTGTTCAACGAAATGGTGCGCAACGAGGACGGCAGCGTGCGGCAGGGATCGCTGGCGCGGCTGGAGCCGGAAGGCAAGGTCATGCGCATGTGGGAGGCCATCGAAACCTACATGGATCGCGGGCAGCCGCTGATCATCGTGGCCGGCAAGGACTACGGCCAGGGCAGCTCGCGCGACTGGGCGGCCAAGGGCGTGCGACTGGCCGGCGTCGAGGCCATCGTCGCCGAAGGCTTCGAGCGCATCCACCGCACCAACCTGATCGGCATGGGCGTGCTGCCGCTGCAGTTCCACGACGGCGACACGCGCGAGACCTATGCCATCGACGGCAGTGAGAGCTTCAGCGTGAAGGGCGACATTGCACCGGGTGCGGAGATGATGCTGTTCATTACCCGAAGCAATGGCGACACCGCCCGAGTGCCGGTGATCTGCCGCCTGGATACTGCCGAAGAACTCACCATCTTCGATGCCGGTGGCGTGCTGCAGCGCTTCGCGCAGGACTTCCTGGCGTCGTCACAAACCGCCTGAGGCACACCGCTCTCCTTCCCTTCACGCGGTGGGATGTGACCGCAAAAGGCCGAGGGGTTGCCTCGGCCTTTTGCGTTGAAGCGGTCGGATTGTCGCAGGTCGGTTATTCCTCGACGCTGAACTCCCCGTAAGGCACCAGCTGTTCGGAGACTTGTGACGGGTCGCCGACGACGACGATGCTCTGCTTTTTCGGGTCGAAGTATTTCTTGCCCATCGCCATGATCTGTTCGGGAGTCACTTTTTGGATCATGGGGACGTACCGGGCGAGGAACTCCGGCGGCAGGCCAACCACCCAGTTGCTGGCGAGGGTGCCGGCGACGGCGCCCTGCAGCTGGTTGGTGATCAGGTAGCCGCCGGCGACGTAGCGCTTGTTCATGGCCAGCTCCTTGCTGCCCACCGGCTCGCTGCCGATGCGTTCGAACTCGCCCATGATTTCCTTGAGTGATTCGCCGGTGACCTCGTTGCGCACGTCGGCGCTGGCGACCAGCGCACCGCCGGCCGCGTAGCTGCGCTGGCTTTCACGGGCACCGTAGGTGTAGCCCTTGTCCTCACGCAGGTTCTGCATCAGGCGGCTGCTGAAACCGCCGCCGAGCACGGTGCGGGTCATGGCCAGCGGGATGTAGTCCGGATCGGTAGCCGGGATTGCCGGCTGGGCGATGCGCAGGGCCGACTGCACGCTGCCATCGCGCTTGAGCAGGACATAGCCGGGCTTGGCTTCACGACGCGCCGGCAGGATGTTGGCCGGTGCTTCGCCGACACCCTTCCAGTCGCCGAAGGCCTTCTTGGCCATAGCGAAACCCTGCTCCTTGTCGATGCGGCCGGTGATCACCAGCAGCGCGTGCTCGGGACGCAGGCGACGGGCATGCTCCTGCTTGAGCATGTCGACGGTCACCGAGGTGATGGCCTTCTCGGTCGGCTCGGTGCGTGCGTAGGGATGGTCACCGTAGAGCACCTTGCCCAGCGCGCGCTCGGCACGAAAACCGGGCTGGGTTTCCGAAACTTTCAACGACTGCAGCGCATTGGCCTGGGCCAGCTGCACTTCGTTTTCCGGGAAGCTCGGCTCGCGCGCCACTTCGGCCAGCAGCGACAGCATGTCAGCTGCATGTGACGGCAGCGCATTGGCGCGAAGGTTGAGGCCATCCATGCTGGCGCCGGCGCCGATGCCGCCGCCCATGCCCTGGGCGGCCTCGGCAATCGCCCTGGAATCGCGCTTGGCGGTGCCTTCGGTGAGCAGGCCGGCGAACAGGTCGGCAAAGCCCGGGTGATCGGCGTCATCGACGGCATTGCCGGCGTCCTTGATCGCCAGCACGAAGTCCACGCGCGGCACGCCATCGCGCGGCACCACCCAGACCTGCATGCCGTTATCCAGCGTCTTCCGGGCGATATCCGGCACCGGCAGCGCCTTGTCCTTGGCGTAGGACGGCAACTGCTTGGGCAGTTCGACATCCTTGGCGGCCACGCTGCCGCCGGCGAAGGCCAGCGACACGCTGGCGGCGAGCAGGAGCTTGTTGATCAGGTTGATGCGGTTTGAAGTCTTCATGGTTCGCTCCTTACTCGGCCTTGGCTGCGGCAGCAGCCTCGGCGGCCTTGATCATGGCTTCCGGCTGGCGGTCGATCACGGTGCGGTTGGCACGGGTCAGGTAGGTCGCGGCGGCGCGCTTGACGTCATCGGAGGTCACCGCCTCGATCTTGCCGGGAATCTGGTTGACCACGTTGGCGTCGCCCCACAGGGTCTGCAGCTTGGCCAGGGTGTCGGCGCGCGACATGATGAATTCCAGACTGTTGTACCAGTCGGCCAGCATGGCGGTCTTCACCCGCGCCAGCGTGGCGTCGTCGACGCCGTCTTTGGCGACCTTGGCGATTTCCTCGTCCATCGCGGCCAGCAGCTTGTCGGCGCTGGCGTTCGGCTTGTACAGCGCGAACACGGTGAACAGGGTCGGGCCGTCGTAAGTCCACGGGTCGGTCAGGCCATACAGCGAGCTGGTGTTGAGCGCCATCTGGTCGCCCTTGACCAGTCGCTGGTAGAAGCGCGAGGCATCGCCACCGGCCAGCAGCTCACCCAGCACCGCCATTGGCGCCTGGTCCTTGCTGCCGCGGTCCGGCATCTTCCAGGCAGCAGCAATCGCCGGCACCTGCGCCAGCGCGTCGCTCTGCTGGATGCGCTTCTCTTCGGTGTTGAGGCCTTCCGCGTAGTCCGGCGCCTTCGGCGTCGGGCGTGCCTTGAGGCCACCGAAATACTTCTCGGCCAGCGCGAAGCCCTGTTCCGGCGTCACGTCACCGGCGATGCCGAGCACGGCGTTGTTCGGGCCGTAGTAGTCGCGATGGAAAGCCTTCACGTCGTCGAGGCTGGCGTTCTCCAGATCCTCGAAGCTGCCGTAGCCGTCGTGGTTGTTTTCCCACTTGTTGAAGGCCTGCTGGCCGATGTCGATCCACATGAAGCCGCCATAGGGCTGGTTCTTCACGTTGACGCGGATCTCTTCCTTCACCACGTCCTGCTGGTTCT
>JAGRJX010000313.1 GCA_020442545.1 Lysobacterales bacterium | reverse complement strand
GCCGTGGTGCCCGAACTTCATCTTCTCGGTTCTGGCACCGCTGGCCAGGCCGAGCAGCTGATGGCCAAGGCAGATGCCGAACAGCGGGGTCCCTGCATCGAGAAATTCGCGGACCGCGGCGATGGCGTAGTCGCAGGGTTCCGGGTCACCCGGGCCGTTGGACAGGAACACACCGCCCGGCTTCATCGCCAGCACGTTGGCCGCCGGCGTCTGCGCCGGGACGACGTGGACGTCACAGCCGCGATCCGCCAGCAGGCGCAGGATGTTGCGCTTGACGCCAAAGTCGTAGGCCACCACCCGGAAGCGGCCTCCGCCGGGCGTGAAGGCATTGGCATCGAGATCGAAAACGCCTTCGCCCCAGTCGTAGGGCGAACGACAACTGACCACGCGGGCGAGGTCCTGATCCTTCAGCGACCCGAACTTGCGCGCCAGCTCGACGGCGCGCTCGGCGTCGATGTTCTCGCCAGCCACCACACAGCCGCCCTGGGCACCGTCATCGCGAAGGATCCGTGTCAGGCGACGGGTGTCGATCTCGGCGATGGCGACCACGCCGCGACGGCGCAGCCACAGCGGCAGGTCCACTTCGCTGCGCCAGCTGCTGGCGTGGCGGGGAACGTCACGAACGATCAGGCCAGCGGCAAAGACCTCGCCGGATTCATTGTCCGCCTCGTTGCAGCCGGTGTTTCCGATGTGCGGATAGGTCAAGGTGACAAGCTGTCGCGCGTATGAGGGATCGGTCAGGATTTCCTGGTAACCGGTCATCGCCGTGTTGAACACGACCTCGCCGACGGATTCGCCGTCCGCGCCGACACTGAGGCCGTGGAACAGGCTGCCGTCGGCAAGCGCGAGCAGAGCTGGAGTCATTCGGAACCGCCTCTAGAGTCGTTCTAAGGTCTCAAACCGCTCCCGACGCAGGTCACTTGTGAGAATGTACACAGACTCGCAGGTGCAGCGAAACCCGCAAGCCCGCGCAAGCTGGCCTGTGGGATCAACGAATTCGGGGGATCGGGCGGAACGGTATTCTAGGGATGCCAGCCACTGCTGTCCACTTGAAGCGGCGCTGTTTCCCTCGACTCCGGAGCGCACAACGCCGCAGCGAAATGGTCACTGCGGCGTTGTTGGCAGCCCACTACGGTGGGGACCTACTGATCGAAATTCAGCTCCAGTCCACCGGTGACCTTGAATACGACATTCATTATCAGTGCACTGATCAGGCCACCAATGAATCCGCCGATACCGTAGAGCAGCGGCAGCACGATGATTGATGCCAGACCCATTCCGGCGGCCATTGCCGCTCCACCACCCTGTCCGTCCGGCATGGCGAATCCGCCCATCATCGACACCAGCGCGAAGATTGCGCCAGCGAACAAGCCGATCAATGCACCATAGGCACCCATGTTGATGCCCATTGACAGCACGCCAAAACTTTTAAGCTTCATCAGCATTTCCCCACAAGATACTGTTTCACAACAATAATCGATCCCGAACGGTCTGATTGATGACCACGGCAATCGGCTTAGTCGGCTCCCCGGCCAACGCGGCCAGCTTGACACGAAACCCACCTTGACGAAATACGGACGCCTACGGTTGTGCGAGCAGCTCGGCGAGCCGGTAGCGACCGGCGCGACGGCCGACCACCCTCGCTGCCGCCTCCAGCGCGCCGGCGGCAAAAATGCACCGATCCGTCGCGCGGTGGACAAGCTCCAGCCGCTCGCCGGCACCACAAAACTGCACCGTGTGCTCACCGACAATGTCGCCGCTGCGGGTGCTGCTGTAGGTGGCCGGGCGCGCCGACTCGGGGCGCGCCGCATCGACCTTGCGTCCCAGCGCCAGCGCCGTGCCTGACGGCGCGTCCAGCTTGCCACGATGGTGCTGCTCGATGATGTCGCAGTCCCAGCCCGGCAAGGCTGAAGCGACCTGCGTCACCGCTGCACCCAGCGCGGCGACGCCCAGGCTGAAGTTGGACTCACAAACCAGCGCCACCCGATCGGTTGCACCCACGAGCCTTGCCTGAAGATTGCCATCCATACCGGTGGTGCCGGTCACCAGCGGCCGGGCGCGGCTGTGGCAGAGGTCGATCAGCTTGAGCAGTCCTTCGGGATGGCTGAAGTCAATGGCCACGTCAAAGGCCGGCGTGTCGGCGCCCAGCGGGTCGTCACGGTCCGGGGTCGCCACCAGCCGGAAACGCGCGTCTTGCTCCGCCAGCTCGGCAATCGAACGCCCCATGCGTCCTTTGCCGCCCAGCAGCAGCAGGCCAATGGGCCGTTCGGGCGAGGATCGGTTGGACTGAGGAACAGGCTGGTTCATGCCATCTTTGGCGTTGGGGAGCCGCTTTATGCTCGGTTGTATTCGACTTCGACGCAAGCTCATAATCCTGAACGTCACCAACGCGGGGAGGCACCGTGACAACAACGTTCTTCCGCAACCGTCTGTTGCAAATCGGTGCTGCTGCCGTCATCGCGGGCCTCTCGCCGGCACTGCTCGCACAGGACCGCCCGCTGACCAATCCTGACGACACTCTGAAGGATCGCTGGTTGCAGATATGCATGAATGCGCGGCCAGGCAGCGAGCTGCAGTCGGTCTGTACGGACATCATTGGCAGCGAGGGCGGGGAGCAATCCGAGGCCCGTCGGCTGGCCGCCGCCCGTGGCAACCATCTCGGTATCTTTGCTGCGCAGGTCAAGCTTGCGCGGTCCTGGCTTGGCCGCCAGCAGGGTGCAAGAACCGGGGAGGAACGGCGCCGCAAGCCCGGAATGCACGGCGAACGCTCGCTTGGTCTGAGCGGTGACGATGACGCGATGCTCTGGGAAAGCGAGCGCTGGGGCGTGTTCGGCAACGTTCTGGTGACCGACGTCCAGCGCGACCAGTCGCGCTGGGAGTCCGCGTTCAAGAGCAAGGTTCTGGGCGCATCACTGGGCGTCGACTACCGGATCAACGCCGATGTGGTAGCACTGTTCAGCCTCGGCGTCCGCGACAACGACACTGACTTCGACGGTGGAACAGGCAGAATGAAACAGGACTCACGCGGCGTCCTGTTCGGCCTCTATGGCAATCGGGGTGATCATTTCGGCTGGCAGGTCATGCTTGGCCGCGAAAGCCTCGATCTGACCACATCTCGGCTGATCCGCTTCGACCTGCGACTGCATGCCGGCACACCGCAGGAACAGCTGCTGCGCTTTGATCGGACCGCCGTGAGTGATCTCGATGGACACAATACCCACGGCAGCATCAGCGCCGACTGGAGCTGGTGGCGAGGTGCCTGGACCTTCCGCAGCGAGTTGGGCGGCGATTTCAGCCGCGTGGAGTTGGGCAGTGGCGTCGAGCGCAATGGCGGCGGCTTCGAGCTGCGCTTTGACCGGCGCAGCAACAGCAGCCGTCGCGCACATGTGGCCTTCGAGGTCTCGCGCACGAATTCGGCCAATTGGGGCGTGTGGTCGCCGTCGCTGCGGCTGGACTGGTTCCACGAATTCGCCGACGACGGCAGTCTCTACCCGGCCTCGTTTGCCGCCGACAGCAGCAGCGCGCTGATCGGGTTTGCCAGCGAAGACCCGGATCGCAGTTTCGGAAACCTCTCGCTGGGCATCAGCGCGGTGCGACCCAACGGCTGGCAGTGGTTCATTGGCCTGGATCGCAGCATCGCCAACAGCACGCTGACCGAAACCCGACTTAACGCGGGCTTCAGAAAAGCGCTGTAACTATCTGTAACTACAGAAATAACTGAGCGAATTCCAGCCGGATTGCTGACGCCCTGCTCGCGCCGAAGGCGCGACTCACAGTGAGCGTAGCGAGCGACTGACGGCCGACAATCAGCCGGTGACCTTTTCCCAGAACGCCTTCACGCCATCAAGGAAGGAACTGGACTTGGGCGAATGACGCCGGGCCTTGTCGCCTTCGAAAGTGGTCTCGAATTCTTCCAGCAACTCGCGCTGCTTTGAGGTCAGCTTGACCGGAGTCTCGACGACGACGCGGCACAACAGGTCGCCGGCGGCACGTGAACGCACCGACTTGACGCCCTTGCCACGCAGGCGAAAAAGACGTCCGGTCTGGGTTTCGTGCGGGACCTTGATCTCGGCTTCGCCGTCCAGCGTCGGAACGCGGATATCGTCGCCCAGCGCAGCCTGCGAGAAGCGGATCGGCACCTCACAGTAGAGGTCATCGCCATCACGGCGGAAGATCTCGTGTGGTCGCACCTGCACTTCGACGAACAGGTCGCCAGCCGGAGCCCCAGCCGGGCCGGCCTCGCCCTCACCCTGCAGACGGATACGATCGCCGTTATCGACGCCCGGCGGAATCTTCACCGACAGCACGCGCTGGTCTTCCAGGCGACCCTGGCCGCGGCAATGGTCGCAGGGATTGCTGACCGCCTTGCCGCTGCCAGCGCAATGCGGGCAGGCCTGCTGCACCGAAAAGATGCCCTGCTGCATGCGGACGCGGCCCTGGCCGCGGCAGGTGCCGCAGGTTTCGACCTTGCCGTCGGCGGAACCGCTGCCGGCACAGTGCTGGCAGGAAACCAGCGTCGGCACCTCGATACGACGTTCAACGCCGAACACGGCTTCTTCGAGGTCCAGCTCCATGATGTAGCGCAGGTCCGAACCACGACGCGGCCCGCGCGAACGGCCACCACCGCCAAAAATGTCGCCGAAAATGTCGCCGAAGATATCGCCGACATCGGCATAGCCACCCTGCCCGCCGCCACCATGCCCGTTTTCGAACGCGGCATGGCCGTGCTGGTCGTACATGCGCCGCTTGTTCGCGTCGGACAGCACCTCGTAGGCCTCCTTGGCCTCCT
>JAGRJX010000312.1 GCA_020442545.1 Lysobacterales bacterium | reverse complement strand
GCGCCACCACTTTCGAGGTGCCAATGTCGAGGCCGACGATCAGCGATTTGTCGCCTTTGCGGTTCATGTGTTGGAGCCGTGATTGGTGATGATTGATGTGTGATTCGTCAGAGCAGCATCGGAAAGCTTGTCGTCTGCCGCCTCCGGCGCTGCATCGGGTTCGGGAAGCTGACGCTGCGCCCACTGAATGGCGAAGCCGGTGCTGTAGCGCAGGTCGGCGCGGACGAGCTGACGGGATTCGTTACTGACCAGCGCCGGCAGCGCGCGGGCAAAGCGGCGCAGGCGCTGGTCGCGCTGCTCGCTGTCGCCGCGACCGATGATGACGTTGCCGCCTTCGGCCAGCTGCAGGCTCCAGCTTTCGCGAGCGTCGAGCTTGACGCCCACCACCTGCTGCCGTGATGGCGCAAGCAGTTGCCCGGCACGACGATAGAGGGCGGCAACGTGGTCGATGCGCGACTCCGGGCCGTCCAGCCACGGCAGGGTTTCCGGCAGCGCCGTCTGCGGTGCGGCGAAAATGTCGCCATCGACGGAAAGCAGGCGGTCCTCGCCCCAGTGCGCCACGACCTTGCGCTCCACCACCCGGATCACCAGCGTGTCCGGCCACTGCTTGCGCACCTCCGCGCGCGCCACCCAGGGCAGCGCTTCGACGCGACCGCGCAGCCGATCCAGGTCCACGGCAAAAAAGCCGATGCCGGCATCGTCTGCTACCGCGTCACGCAACTGTTGGTCGCTGACGTGGCTGAACTCGCCGCTGATCCGCAGCTTCTTGAGCGGCCAGCGATCGGCAGCGAACCAGCCGTTGAGCAGGCCGACGATGGGCGCCAGCACCAGCAGCACGGCCAGCGTCCACACGGCGAAGCGGGTGATGCCGTTCATGCGGCACCTCCACTGTCCACCGCGACTTCGGGGGTCGCGCTTTCGAGAACAGTACCTTCGAGAACAGTGCTTTCTAGAATCCGCCAGCACAGCGACGGATAGTCGATGCCGACAACCGCAGCAGCCTTGGGCACCAGCGAATGCGTGGTCATGCCGGGCGCGGTGTTGACCTCGAGCAGCCAGAAGCCACCGTCGCGGTCGCGCATCACGTCGACCCGACACCAGCCGTCGACGTCCAGCGCTGACGCGGCGCGTGCGGCAAGCTCGCGGAGTGCCGCTTCGGCGGCGGTGTCGTCGATGCCCGGACAGAGGTACTGCGTGTCGTCGGCCACGTACTTGGCGTGGTAGTCGTAGTACTCACCGGCCGGCACGATGCGGATACTGGGCAGCGCCTCGCCGTCGAGGACGGCCACGGTCAGCTCGTCACCGACGATCAGGCGTTCGATCAACAGCTCGCCGTCGTAGCGCGCGGCCAGTTCGATGGCGGCGGGCACGTCCGATGCGTCGAACACGCGGCTGATGCCGACGCTGGAACCTTCGCGCGACGGCTTGATCACCACCGGCAGGCCGACGCTGGCGATCGCCGCTTCGAGATCTTCGCCGCGCTGCGGGTGGAACACCGCATACCGCGCAGTCGGCAAATCGAGTGACTGCCACACCTGCTTGCTGCGCAGCTTGTCCATGGACAGGGCCGCGCCCAGCACGCCGCAGCCAGTGAACGGCACGTCCAGCGCGCGCAGCGCGCCCTGCAGGACACCGTCCTCGCCACCGCGACCGTGCAGGATGTTGAACACGCGATCGACGCGACCATCGCGAATGGCATCCACCAGCGCCGGGATACCGTCGACGGCGAAAGCATCAACGCCACGCGAATGCAGCGCTTCCAGCACGCCGGCACCCGACTGCAGCGACACCTCGCGCTCGCTGCCCGGGCCGCCCATCAGCACGGCGACGCGACCAAACACGGCGGGATCGCTGATGTGGCTCACACACCTGCGGATCATGTCCCACCTCCGCTGCTGCTGGCGGACAGGTCCGGGCTGGCGGCGAGCCGGCGTGCGGTCTGACCGATATCGCCGGCGCCAAGCATCAGCAGCAGGTCGCCGTCTTCCAGCACGTCCGGCAGCACGCCAATCAACTCGTCGGCACGACCAACCAGCACCGGGTCGAGTCGACCACGCGCACGCACGGCACGCGCCAGCGACTTGGCGTCGGCACCGGCCATCGGCGATTCACCGGCCGCATAGACTTCACAGAGCAGCAATGCGTCCGCTTCGGCCAGCACCTGCACGAAGTCCTCGAACAGATCGTGCGTCCGCGAATAGCGATGCGGCTGGAAGGCGATCACCAGCCGGCGATCCGGCCAGCCGCCACGCGCCGCCTCGAACACGGCGGCCAGCTCGCGCGGATGATGACCATAGTCGTCCACCAGCAGAGCGCTTCCCGATTCAAGCCGCAGTTCACCAAGCCGGTTGAAGCGGCGACCGATGCCTTCGAAGCCGCCCAGCGCACGACGGATGGCCTCGGCATCGGCACCAAGCTGCCAGGCAACGGCGGCAGCAGCCAGCGCGTTCTGCACGTTGTGTCGACCGGGCAGACTCAGCTCCACCACCTTTGCGTCGGCGTCCGGCAGCTGCAGGGTGAAGTGCATGCGCCCACCATCCTGGACCACTTCGGTGGCGCGGACGTCGGCACCTTCGGCAAAGCCGTAGGACAGGACGTGGCGCGGCATTTCCGCGGCCAGTGCCGCGCAGCCTTCGTCGTCGATGCACAGCACCGCCACGCCATAGAACGGCAGTCGATGCAGGAATTCCGAGAACGCCTCGCGCACCTGCGCAAAGTCGCCGCCGTAATTCTCCAGGTGGTCGGCATCAATGTTGGTGACCACGGCGATCTGCGGATTCAGGCGCAGGAAGCTGCCGTCGGATTCATCGGCTTCGGCCACCAGCCAGTCGCCGCGACCCAGACGCGCGTTGGCGCCAGCCGAAATCAGCTGACCGCCGATGACGAAGGTCGGATCGAGTCCGGCTTCGCTCAGCACGCTGGCCAGCAGGCTGGTCGTCGTCGTCTTGCCGTGGGTGCCGGCAACGGCGATGCCGCGACGGAAGCGCATCAGTTCGGCCAGCATTTCCGCGCGCGGCACTACCGGGATGCGCCGTTCACGAGCAGCGGCCAGTTCCACGTTGTCGCGTCGGATTGCACTGGACACGACTACCACGTCGGCATCGGCAACGTTCTCGGCTGAGTGGCCAAGATGAATGCTGATGCCCTGCCCGGCCAGCCGTCGGGTGGCATCGGACTCGGCCTTGTCGGAACCGGAAACCTGATAGCCCAGCGTGCCCAGCACCT
>JAGRJX010000311.1 GCA_020442545.1 Lysobacterales bacterium | reverse complement strand
ACGGCGACAACATCCGCCGTCGTCGCGAGTGCCCGGCCTGCGGTGAGCGCTTCACCACCTTCGAGACGGCGGAGCTGAAGCTGCCGATGGTGGCCAAGAGCGACGGTCGTCGCGAGACCTTCGACGAGCGCAAGCTGCACGTCAGCTTCGACCGCGCGCTGCAGAAGCGACCGGTCACCGCCGAGCAGATCGAGCACGCGATGCGCGGCGTGATGCATGCATTGCGCACCAGTGGTGAACGCGAAGTACCCAGTCTGCGTGTCGGCGAGCTGGTGATGGACGCGCTTAAAAAGCTAGACCAGGTTGGCTACGTCCGCTTCGCCTCGGTGTATCGCCGTTTCGAGGACGTGCAGGCCTTCCGCGAGGAAATCGAGAAATTGGAGCGCGACTTGCCTGGCATCGATGCCATGCAGTTGTCGCTGCTGGGCGATGAGAAGAAAGGTTGAGGCTGCGGTTGGCGCGATGTCTAAGTCGTTTCGGAAGTATCGGAAGGTACGAAAGGCTGCCAGAGCGAGGTGGTATGTCGGGCCATGGTGGAATGGCCTCTTCATCATATTGATGCCGGTAGTTGTCTACATGATGGGGTTTTCACGCTACCCAGTGGCGTGGGTTGCGTGCGCGTTGATCGTAGGCGCATTGGCATACTCGTCATGGCGAGAGAAGCGACTAGAGGCGCTGTTCTGGGAGAGGCAAAAGGACTTGGTCGCATGGTTCGACGAAGGACGCCTTTTCGCTTCGAACAATGCTTCACCCGAGCCATTCGTGATTGATCTTGACGAGTTTTCAGCCGTGGATGCTTTGGAAGAACGTGGTGTGGTAGTTCGTCTGCTTGCGGATCACTCAAATGGGACGCGCAGCATTATCGATGGCTTTGACGACATGGAGGCATTTGCTAGGGAGTTCCGATTGAATGCCCCGCGCGTCCGGTTTCGTCGGGTCAGGCTTGGCTTTCCGAACAAGCTGAAAGAGGTGTAGTTTCGAATGAGCTTGTTCTCCTCGATCGACCACGCGCACATGCAGCGTGCGCTTGTGCTGGCCGAGCGCGGGCGCTTCACCACCAAACCGAATCCCGTGGTTGGCTGCGTGCTGGCGCACGGCGAGCGCGTGGTGGGCGAAGGTTTCCATCAGCGTGCCGGTGAAGCCCACGCCGAAGTACATGCGCTGGAAGCCGCGGGCGCTGACGCCAAAAGCGCAACGGCCTACGTCACGCTGGAACCCTGCGGCAAGACCGGTCGCACGCCGCCCTGTGCGGATGCGCTGATTTGCGCCGGCGTGTCGCGCGTCGTGGTCGCCTGCGAGGATGCCCACCAGCACGATGGCGGCGCCGTTGAGCGGATGCGCGAAGCTGGCATCGTGGTCGAGCACGGTTTGATGCGCGCCGCGGCCCGCGAAGCGAACATCGGTTTCTTCTCGCGCGTCGAACGCGGTCGGCCCTTCGTGCGCGTCAAGCTGGCGACCAGCATCGATGGCCGAACCGCGCTGGCCAACGGCGATTCCAAGTGGATTTCGTGCGAGGCGTCGCGCCATGACGTGGCCCGCTGGCGTGCGCGCAGCGGCGCCATCCTGACCGGCAGCGGCACCGTCCGCGCCGACAATCCACAGATGACGGTGCGTATGGACGACGACGCGTGCTTCGAGCCGCCGCTGCGCGTGGTGCTGGACACGGGTCTCGCGATTCCGGCGGACTCGATCATCGTCAACGGCGAAGCGCCCACGCTGCTGGTTCACGACGAAGATGCCCGCGTACCGTCGCACTTCCGTCAGCAGGAGCGTCTTGGCCTACCGGCAGTAAAGGGTCGTGTCGATCTCGCGGCGCTGATGAACGAACTGGCGAAACGCGGCATCAACGAGGTGCAGGTCGAGGCCGGAGCGACGCTGGCCGGCGCACTGTTTGATGCCGAACTCGCCGACGAGCTGCTGCTGTACCAGGCACCGACGTTGCTCGGTGACGCGGCGCGTCCGCTGCTGGCCGGCATCGACATTCACGACATGCGCGAACGCGTCGATCTCGATCTGCTCGAAGTCCGCCAGATCGGCAGTGACCTGCGCCTGCGTTTGCGGCCACGTCCCCCCATATTTGACGATGGCGACACTTTCGGCGAGTGGCTGGATGGTCCGGATACGGAAGTCGATGCCTACTACGCAGCCCTGGGCCGAAAGCCGGGTGCGGTCGGCTACGATGACCAGGATCGCTATGTACGCGTTCGCAAGGACGGCTCGCATGAAATCCTGTCCGACCCTGATCTGCTGAACCGTGAACGAGACGATGATCCAGACTCGGACAGAAGGGGCTGACATGTTCACGGGCATTATCGAAAGCGTTGGTCGCGTGCTGGCGACGGAAAACGTCGGCGGCGACCTGCGCCTGCACATTGCCTTTGGTGCGCTGGACACGGGCGGCATCATGCTGGGAGAAAGCATTGCCGTTTCCGGCGTCTGCCTCACCGTGGTCGCCTTCGATGCGGATGGTTTCACCGCCGATGTATCGAAGGAAACGCTCTCGCTCACCACGATTGGCGGTCTCAAAACCGGCGATGCGGTGAACCTCGAACGCGCCATGCGTGCAGACTCGCGTTTCGGCGGTCACGTGGTCGCCGGACACGTGGATGGTCTCGGTCGTGTGTTGTCGATCAAGGAGGACGCACGCTCGCAGCGCTGGCGCTTTGCCGCGCCGGCCGCAGTGCTGCGCTATATCGCAGTCAAAGGCTCGATCACCGTCGACGGCGTCAGCCTGACGGTCAATGCCGTCGATGACGAAGGTTTCGAAGTGAATCTGGTCCCGCATACCGTCGCCAACACCGCTTTCGGCAGTACGGCGATTGGCGACGTGGTGAATCTGGAAGTCGATCTGATCGCCCGTTACGTCGAACGATTGCTAGGCGGCAATGCTGCCGGAGAGAGCGAATGAGCTTCGCCTCGATTCCCGAACTGCTTGCCGACATCCGCGCCGGCAAAATGGTGGTCATCGTCGATGACGAGGACCGCGAGAACGAGGGCGATCTGATCATGGCCGCAGGCAAGGTGCGGCCCGAGGACATCAACTTCATGGCGCGCTACGGGCGTGGCTTGATCTGCCTGGCGATGACGCGCGAACGCTGCGCGCAGCTGCGCCTGCCGCCGATGGTGGCGGACAACACGGCCACCTTCCGCACCAACTTCACCGTGTCGATCGAGGCCGCCGAAGGTGTGACCACCGGCATCAGCGCCTACGACCGCGCTCATACGATCCGTACCGCCGTGGCACCCGATGCGCAGGCCGAGCACCTGCATCAGCCGGGTCACATCTTTCCGCTGGCCGCACAGCCGGGTGGGGTGCTGACGCGGGCAGGGCATACCGAGGCGGCATCCGATCTGGCGCTGCTGGCTGGTCTGGAACCGGCCGGCGTGCTGGTCGAGATCCTCAACGAAGACGGCACCATGGCGCGGCGGCCGCAGCTGGAAGCCTTCGCCGCCGAGCACGGCCTGAGGATGGGCTCGATTGCGGATCTCATCCGTCATCGCCTGTCCACCGAAGCCACGGTCGAGCGCATCGACGAGCGCGACGTGCAGACCGAGTTCGGTCCGTTCCGCCTGCTGACCTATCGTGACCGCATCGCCCGCGACCTGCATTTTGCGCTGGTGCGTGGCGATATCGCCGGCGAAGAGCCGCTGCTGGTGCGCGTCCACGTCAAGAACGCGCTGTCCGACGTGCTGCACATTGACCGTGCCGACCTTGGTCTGCCGCTCTCCAACGTGCTGCGCCTGATCGCCGCCGAAGGCCGCGGCGCCGCCGTGGTGCTGGCCGAGCACGAGGACGCGGACACGCTACTGGCACGCCTGCGTGACGTGCCGGAGGCTGATCCACAGGACGGCAAGGTGCGCGAATGGCGGCGCAACGGCGTTGGTGCGCAGATTCTTGCCGATCTCGGGGCGCGTCGCATGCGCGTGCTGGGCACGCCGCGCCGTCAGGTTGCATTGAGCGGTTTCGGGCTTGAGGTTGTAGACTACCTGCCCGCTGCCGGACAGGCCGAGTGATGCCGCAAGTTGCTGAAATGCATGGAGCCGCCCGATGAGTGGCGTCGCCACCTTCAACCCCGCGATGGACCTGCCGGAAGGTGCGCGCGTCGCCCTGATCGCCACCCGCTTCAACGCCGACATCGTCGAGCGACTGCTGGATGGCGCGCGTTCGGCGCTGCAGCGGCTGGACGTGGTCTTCGACGTGTATCGCGTGCCCGGCGCCTGGGAACTGCCGCTGCAGGCGATGAACCTGGCCGAGCAGAACGAGCACGACGCGATGGTCGCACTGGGCTGCGTGATCCGCGGTGACACGCGGCATTTCGAGCACGTCGCCGACGAATGCGCGCGCGGCCTGATGCAGGTGCAACTCGACTTCGGATTGCCCGTGGCAAACGCCGTGCTGGCGGTCGAGCAGCGGCAGGATGCCGAAGATCGCGCCGGCGGCATCCACGGCAACAAGGGCGAAGAGGCCGTGCTGGCCGCGCTGGAAATGATCGCGCTGCTGTACCAGGGCGACTGGGAACTGGAATAAGGTCAATGGCAGCGAGCAATACCCGTACCGACGGCATCGATCCGGCAGCACGCTCGCGCGCGCGACGTCGCGCACTGCAGGCGGTCTACGCCTGGCAGCTTTCGGCCACGCCGATCGAGTCGGTGGTCACGCAGTTCCGCAGTGAGCAGGACATGGAGGTGGCCGACCTCGCCTACTTCGAGGATCTGGTCAATGGCGTCGGTCAGCACCAGAAGGCCATCGACGCCGCACTTGCCGAGCATCTGGACCGCGAGGTCGAACAGGTTGATCCGATCGAGCGCGCGGTGCTGCGGCTGGCCGCCTACGAGCTTCTGCAGCGCATCGACGTGCCGTATCGCGTGGTGATCAACGAGGCCATCGAGATCACCAAGCGTTTCGGCGCCGACCACGGCCACACCTACGTCAACGGCGTGCTGGATCGTGTGGCGGCAAACTCCCGTGCTGCCGAAGTCGCGGCGGCGCGCCAGGGCGGCTAGGTTCAATGGGGTCAGAGTCATTGATTTCGTTATGTGACCGACCTTCGTAACATCCTGACTCGCCAATCCCGCGATCAGTGCGGATGAATTCGCCGAGCAAATCAATGACTCTGACCCCATTGATCGTTGATCCACCCCATTGATCCAGTGACTCCGACCCCATTGAACCTTCCGCTTTGCGAGTTCGACTTGATCGATCGTATCCGTCGCCGCCTTGGCGCACAGGCCGATGTGGTCCTCGGTATCGGTGACGACGCTGCCATCGTGCAGCCGCTGCCGGATTGTCAGCTGGTGGTCTGCACCGACACGCTGGTCAAGGGCGTCCACTACCCGCCGGAAACCGCCGCCGCCGACATCGGCTGGAAGGCGTTGGCGGTGAACCTGTCTGATCTTGCCGCCATGGGCGCGAGACCGCGCTGGGTGACATTGGCATTGACGAGACCGGAAGCTGATGAGGCGTGGCTCGAAGACTTCCTCGATGGATTCCTCGCGCTGGTGATCACGCACGGCGTGGCGCTGGTCGGCGGCGACACCACGCGCGGCCCGGAAAGCATCACCGTCACCGCATTCGGCAGCGTGCCGCCGGAACAGGCATTGCGTCGAGATGCCGCGCAACTCGGCGATGACCTCTGGGTAACCGGCACACTGGGAGACGCCGCGCTGGCGCTGCAGCACTGGCGCGATACCGGTCGGATCGACAACGATCTGCTGGCGGCGCAGCTGAACCGGCCGACGCCGCGCATTGCGTTTGGACTGGCATTGCGCGGCATCGCCCACGCGGCTATCGACGTTTCGGATGGGTTGCTTGCGGATGCCGGTCACGTGGCCAGGGCTTCATCGTTGGGGATCGAACTGCATGCCGACGCGCTTCCTGCGTCGGATGAGCTTGCCGCCATGTCAGCCCTCGCCAGACAGGGATTGCAGCTTGCTGGTGGCGACGACTACGAGCTGTGTTTCAGCGCGCCGGCGGAAAGCGCCTCTCAGGTACAGTCGGTCGCTGCTGCCTGCGATGTGCGCGTCACGCGCATTGGTCGCTTGGTCGGTGGTTCTGGCATCCACGTGCTGGGGGCGGATGGAGAGGTGATCAGCCTGTCCGATCAGGCGTACCGGCATTTCGCCAGCTGAGTGATTGGCGCCAGGGTATCGGACATGAACGAAAAGTCGCCAAAGGATCATCCGCCGCTGTCCGCAGACAATGTCGAGGAGCTGCTCGAAGCGCCCTGGCGCGAGTTCGCGCGATCGGTGTTGTCCGGCGTTGACGGATGGATCGCCAGTGGTTTCGGCAGCGGCTTCGCGCCGATTGCTTCCGGTACGGTGGGCAGTGCGGTTGCCATCCTGCCCTGGCTGCTGCTGCGCGAACTGCCGTGGTGGGCTTATCTCGCCGTGTTGCTGCTTGCGCTGGGCATCGGCATCTGGGCCGCGCAGCGGGTGATCGACCGCATCCAGGTGCAGGACCCGGGCGTGATCGTCTGGGACGAATTCATCGGCCAGTGGATCGCGCTATTCCTGCTGCCCGCCGGACCGGGGCCATTCTGGGCATGGTTGCTGGCCGGATTCCTCCTGTTCCGCACCTTCGACGTGATCAAGCCATGGCCGGTGTCCTGGGCCGACAAGCGCGTGAAGGGCGGCTTTGGCACCATGCTGGACGATGTGTTCGCCGGCATCTATGCCTTC